>JANOUB010000099.1:0-5757 GCA_031416615.1 Thermoleophilia bacterium | reverse complement strand
GCCCGGGACGGTCGCTACGGCCCGTATGTGAGCGAAGTGCTCGAGGAGGGTTCCACGGACAAGCCACGCACTGGCTCCCTCTTCAAGACGATGTCGCTCGAAACATTGACGCTGGAGGATGCACTGCGGCTGTTGTCCCTTCCTCGCGTTCTGACAGCCGCGGACGGCGAGGAGATTCAGGTCGCAAACGGACGCTACGGCCCCTACATCAAGAAGGGATCCGACACCCGCTCGCTCACCGACGAGGAGCAGCTTTTCACGGTTACGGTGGAAGAGGCGACCGCCATTCTCGCGCAACCAAAGGAGCGGCGTGGCCGCGGACAGGCGAAGCCGCCGCTCAAGGATCTCGGCCCCGATCCGACGACGGCCAGGCCGATCGTCGTCAAGGACGGCCGCTTCGGTCCCTACGTGACCGACGGCGAGACGAACGCGAGTCTCCGCCGGGGTGATGAGCCGGAGAGCCTCACGATGGATCGTGCGCTCGAGTTGCTGGCCGAACGACGGGCCAAGGGGCCTGCTCCGAAGAAGCGCCGCTCCACCGCCAAGCGGTAGTTCGCCGTCCGCACACGGCGGTCACCGATCCACTATCGTGAGGGTTCACTGGTCGTCGGCCCGCCGTGCCGATGGGTCGGTGGGGTTTTGTCTCCCTCCCGCGCGGAGGAATAACGGTTACAGAGATGGCGTTGTCAGCTTGTGACAGCCAGATCAGGGTCGCTACCCCTGGAAAACAGGGGCGAATCAACATAGAGTCATGAGAGATTGTGCACACCGGGGTACGTGAAAGGACTGAAACAGCCTCTTGACGCAGAGCCAGCTGACCGAACTATTCGAATCCGATCAGATCAAGGGTCTGATCGCGCGCTCGGAGGAGCGCGGCTGGGTGGATCCGATCGAGCTCGAGGCGTTCGTTCTCGAGCATGAGCTGAACGACGAGGAAGCGGAGCAGATCACCCGCGAGCTCGAGACGATCGGGCTCGAGGTCGGGCAGCCGCAGGCCGACGCGGACGCAAAGAAGCTGCTCGTCGACGCAGAACGGAAGAAGGAGGAGGCTGAGGCCGCAGTGTGGGCCGCCGAGCCGCTTTCCGGCGCAGCCGACTCGCTGCAGCTCTTCCTCGCCGACGTCGGACGTCACAAGCTGCTGACCGCCGCAGACGAGGTGACGCTCGCCAAGCGCATCGAGCGCGGCGACCCGGTTGCGAAGCGCAGGATGATCGAGTCGAACCTTCGTCTCGTCGTCTCGATTGCGAAGGGCTACCGCGGGCTTGGTGTGCCGTTCCTGGATCTGATCCAGGAGGGAACGCTCGGGCTCAATCGCGCCGTCGAGAAGTTCGACTGGCGCCGCGGCTTCAAGTTCTCGACGTACGCAACGTGGTGGATCCGCCAGTCGGTGCAGCGTGCGGTCGCGAATCACGCGCGCACGATCCGCGTACCGGTGCACGTTGTCGAGCGCCAGCAGAAGCTGTCGCGTGCGGCCCGCCGGCTCGAGGTGGAGCTGGGTCGCGAGGCGACGAAGATGGAGCTCGCCGAGGCGACAGGGCTGCCGATTCAGCACGTCGAGGAGGCGCTCGGCGCCGCGCATGCATCCGTCTCGCTGAACCAGACGGTGGGTGCCGACGACGAGGGCGAGCTGGGCGATCTCTTCGCCGACCGCGAGGCAGCGGATCCGTTCGAGGAAGCGGAGGAGTCGCTGCGCCGCCAGGGCGTGCGCAGGGCTCTCGACGCGCTTCCCGAGCGAGAACGGAGGATTCTCGAGCTGCGTTTCGGTTTCGAGGGTGAGCCGTGGACGCTCGAGGCGATCGGTCACGAGCTCGATCTCACCCGGGAGCGCGTTCGCCAGCTCGAGGGTCAGGCGCTTTCGCGGCTCGCTGCTCTACGCGAGCTCGCTTCACTCGCCGCGTAGAACCGCCGTCCGTCCCCTTCTTCTTGGGATCGGCTCCAGAGGCCTGATGCGCGTTGTCTGGCGCGAGATCCGGGGAAATATCCCCCACGGTGGGTGATTCTTGCGCATTTGGCCTTCTTTGGCCTCAAGACGAGCTTCAGCGCGCCGATACAAACGGTCATGGACGCCGCAGAACGCAAAGAGATCCTGAGCCGCTACCGCGACCACAGCCGTCGCTTCGAGGCGGCAGCAGCACGGAGGAGCACGAGCCGCTCGGGCGCCGTGATCCCGTTTAACCCACCGGCCCTGCGCGAGCTTGCGCAGGATCCCACGGCCCGCGAGCTCGAGGTCCTACAGCTCGTCGCGGACGGTCTCGTGAACCGCGAGATCGGCCAGCGTCTCTTCCTCTCGGAGGAGACCGTAAAATCACATGTGAGGCATCTACTCGCGAAGCTTCAGGCTCGCAGTAGAGCCCACGCCGTAGCTGTGGGCTATCGGCGTGGGCTCATTGCGTAACACCTACTCCTTCACTGTGGTTAGACCGTCGGACCCTGGCCCCAACGACCTGGCGAACCCCCCAAAAGAGGGATGCCAACCAGGGACGTTGAACTCAGGATCTGACGGCTACCAGTCCTTGACGCCCGCGGACATAACGGCGAAAAGGACGACACGCAATGCGCTCCGCATATCGACCTACTCCCTGGTTGTGGACTAACGGCAACAGGGATCGTATACCCCATCTGAGGGATATTCAAGTTGACTACCGAAATCCAGCGCAGGACACAGCTGTACGTGATGGGACTCAGCATCGCTGCCATCGTCTTCGGTGTAGGGCTCCTCCTCGCGGGTTACAACCTGGGAGACGACCCGTGGACGATCGTCGCCCTCGTCGTTATGAACGCTGCGGCGGAGCGAAACGGCGTTTGGATAACTCGGACGACGCAGATGTCCATCGCTCTTCTGCCGACACTGTTCGCAGCAGTGCTCTTCGGTCCTCTCGCAGCGGGTCTTGTGAACGCTTCATCGATGCTGGGTGACCCAGACTTGTTAAGCCGGTCAGACCCTGACCGGGCGCCACGTCTAAAATTGGCAAGTTACGCTAGTTCCCGATTCATTACCGGCGCTGTCGCGGGTCTGATCGCACAACGTCTCATTGGTGTCACACCGTCTCAGTTCGGGGGGTTGCTGGTTGCGACCCTCGCAGCCGCGCTCGTCGCAGAGGTGCTCGACATGCTGTTCGCTTCTGTGACTGCACGCATCCGCGGTCGCAGCATCAGAGGTCTTCTGCGAACGCTGAGCCCGTTGCTCCTAACCTCTGTGCCCCTGTACGCGCCGATAGTCGCGGTCTTGGCTCTTGCCTACACCGAGGTTTCGCCCTGGACAGCCCCTTTGTTCTTCATCCCGGCGTTGGCGGCGCAACGCCTGTTTGGCATGTATCAGCAGCAGCGGCAACTGGCCCAAGATCTGAAGAGGGCGAACATGTCATTCGCTGAGGCTCTCGTCGCGACCCTCGAGAAGAGTGATCAATACACGGCGGGACACTCAAAGGCTGTTGCCATCTACTCAAGAGACATCGCGCAACGGATGGGCCTCTCACCAGATGTTCAGGAGCGCACATACCTCTGCGGACTGGTACACGACATCGGAAAGATCGGTCTGCCGGCCAGTCTGCTGCTAAAAGCGGGGCCGTTGACGCTTGAAGAACGCCGACAGATGCAGGAACACCCGGTCATAGGCGAGACGATCTTGAAGAAGGTCGACCTCTATGCAGACGTAGCTGTTGTAGTGCGCCACCACCACGAGCGGTTCGACGGGGAGGGGTATCCGGACAAGCTGCCCAGTGATGAGGTTCCCCTCCTCTCGAAGATCATCGCTGTCGCGGATGCCTACAACGCGATGACGTCCAACCGTTCATACAGAGAAGCGATGCCGAGCCGCGTCGCGCGACTTCGGCTGGCTCAAGCTGTCGAGAGCCAGTTTGATACGTCGCCAGTCGCTGCCTTCGAGGCGATTCTCGCCGGAGCAACGGAGGAGTATCGCACGGCGAAGCGCGCTGACTTCGAGCCGAACTACGTCGATGACGTCGAGCGACTTGGTGGCGGAGAACTTGGCGTGGCTCCGGACACATCATCTTCTGAACTAGCGGTAGACGCCGCCTGACGCCACCGATCTCGAGCCGCGTTCATCGCCAACGCGGTCCGAGATCGGATACCGAGCTTGTCGAATACGTGGTGAACGTGGACCTTGACGGTTCCCTCGCTGATGAACAAGCGCCTCGCGATCTCGCCATTTGACAGCCCCTCACAAACCAGTTCATACACTTCGCGCTCACGACGCGAGAGGGTCTCGACAGGATCCGCGGACGAGACTGTCTCCCGCCCGATTGCGTTGACGAGGGATTCATCTCCCGCTCGCGCAACGATGTACATGGTCCGCTCCCGCGCGATCACCGATGACAAGAGAGTCGCCAGGAGATCGGGGTTCCCGCGATAGGCAGTAACGACCAAATCGACCGCTCCGGCATCGAATGCAGTGTGTACGAGCCTCTCGATCGAATCCATCATGCTGGCCGCGCGCCCGTTTACAGCGCAGACCGCATCGATAGCTGCGGCAAGCACGCGGGCTTCAACCCCGGTGGTCGTTTCAATCGCCTCAGCGCGCAGAGCCCGGGCTTCTCCGAGACGTCCCAGCGAAGCGAGGGCGAGCCCGCGAGACGCGAGAACCTCACCCCGCATCGACTTGAGAGAGACCTCGAGGTCTGGTGGCTCCATGGTGCACGCCTCCTTCGCGCGGCCCTCTTGAACCAGAATCCGAACGCGACTGGCAAAAACGCTCTGAACTCCAAACTCGTCGTTACATCGCCTCGATTCACGAATTGCTTCGTCGAGCGCCAGGTGTGCCTCCCGGTGCCGTCCGATTCCAGCGAGTGCCGTCGCGAGCATCGAGTGTGCGTATGGAAGGGCTGGGTCAACGCGAAACTCATTGGCATCCTCAAGCAATTGCACTGCCTGCCCGTAGGCCTCGTCGTACAGGGCGCTCAGGTTAAGTGCGCACGAGAATGCACATCTGAACGAGCAGCGGACAAATGGGTCTGCGACATGCCCGACGAGTTCGGCGACCCGCCTGGCGTTCCCTAGATGTCGGATTGCACCGAAGCGGAAGTCCATCCCGAGTTTCTTGTCAGCCATGCGCACAAGCTCATATGGGTCTGATTGACTGGCAGAGGATTCGAGCAGCTCAAGGAGCTCGTGGGCCTCGCCGAGTTCAAGAGCCGACGCGCACATCAATTGACCCCAAAGAGCATCCCGTCTGCTGCGTGGTGAGTCCGCAAGCTCCTCGGCTAGGCGGTAAAACCCCAACGCGGACTCCTCTCGCGAACCAGCATGCGCTGCTCTTCCGGCGACCATTGCCGCCCGGCAAGCCTCCGATAGCTGATCGTCGGCCATGTCCAGGGCGGCCTCCGCGAAAGCTTGGGCGCTCATGTGCTTCCCGTCCCGAAGAGCGATCTCGGCCTTCGCCACCCCAATCGTTGACGATGAGAGCCGCTTCGCCTCAGCCCGGTCAATCCATGTCTCAACGGTCGCGAGGCGCGCAGCGTTCAGCAGCGCATCGAGAGCGTCCGTGAATAGCGCCTCAAGGTCTGTGCCTGTGCCATAGCGGCCCACAAGATCAAACGCCGCGTCCCATTCGAGCCGCCTGCGGTATGCCGCGAGACATATGGCGACCGTCTGTTCAATGTCGGTCGTCGCCTCTCGCTTCGCACGCTCCTCCAGGAAGGCTGCCGCGAGCGGATGCAACTCGAGCTTGCCGCCGCGCTCCTCGAGGACGCCCAGGGTCAGCGCCTCCGCGCACACGCGCTCGGCGCGCTCGGGGCCGAG
>JANOUB010000098.1:0-4158 GCA_031416615.1 Thermoleophilia bacterium | reverse complement strand
TAGCCGTGCGGCTTGGCCATCACGTGGTAGTCGAGCGCCTCGTCGAGGATGCTCTCCTCCACGCCCGCCTCGCGGGCCACCTCGCGCAGCGAGCGGCCGCTCGCGGCGGCGGCCTTGACGATCTCGGAGGCCTTGTCGTAGCCGATGTACGGGTTGAGCGCCGTTGCCGCCGACAGGGTCAGCTCGGCGTAGGCCTCGCACTGCTCTCGGTTCGCCTCGATCCCGTCGACGCACTTCTCGGCCAGCAGGCGTGAGGCGCTCGCGAGCAGCGTGATCGACTGGATCAGGTTGCGCGCCATCATCGGGATGAACACGTTCAGCTCGAAGTGGCCCTGCATGCCACCAATCGTGATTGCTGCGTCGTTACCGATCACCTGCGCCGCCACCTGCGTCACGACCTCCGGGATCACCGGATTCACCTTGCCCGGCATGATCGAGGAGCCCTTCTGAAGCTCGGGCAGAGAGATCTCTGCGAGGCCGGCCCGCGGGCCCGAGCCCATCAGGCGCAGGTCGTTCGCGATCTTCGTGTAGCTGACTGCAACGACCTTCAACGCGCCCGAGATCTCGACCAGGCCGTCTCGCGCCGCCTGTGACTCGAACGGGTCGGCGGGGCTCGTGATCGGCAGGTTGGTCTCTGCATGCAGGAGGGCGCGCACCTTGGCGGCGAACTCCGGGTGTGTGTTCATTCCCGTGCCGACCGCTGTGCCGCCGAGCGGGATCTGGCCGAGCCGTGGCAGCGCGTCCTGCACCCGCGCGATTCCCTGCCGGACCTGAGTCGCATAGCCGCCGAACTCCTGGCCGAGCGTCACCGGCACCGCATCCATCAGGTGCGTGCGGCCCGACTTGATCACGTCGTCGAACTCGGCGGCCTTCGACTCGAGCGAGCGCGCCAGCGTCTCCATCGACGGCAAGAGGTCGTTGACGGCACGATCGAGCGCCGCGAGATGTACGGCCGAGGGGAAGACGTCGTTCGACGACTGGCCCATGTTGACGTGGTCGTTCGGATGCACGCCCTCGCCGGCGAGAGCCGCGATGACCTCGTTCGCGTTCATGTTCGAACTCGTGCCCGAGCCGGTCTGGAAGACGTCGATCGGAAACTGATCGTCGAACTCGCCTGCAGCGACCCGGTCGGCGGCTGCGGCGATGCGGCCTGCCTGCTCGGAGTCGAGCAGCCCGAGATCCGCGTTCGCGCGAGCAGAAGCAGCCTTGATCCGGCCGAGCCAGTGCGCAACGGACGCGGGGATCGGCTCTCCGGAGACCGGGAAGTTGGCGACTGCCTTGTCGGTCTCGCCACCCCACAGCTTCTCCGTGCTCATGCCCCGAAGACTAGACAACTCCTCCCCGTCAGGGCGTCAGTAGAAAGCGCCCTACCCGATCCCAACGGTGGCCGCGAGCTCGCGGGCGATCGCGTGCTCGCCGCTGCCGGTACGCACCGTCAGCGGTCCGCCGAACGGTGCCGAGCGGGTCAGCTCGAGCGTCTGCCCGGGAACGAGCGCGATCTCGGCGAGATACCGGAGGAGCTCGGAGTCGCCGTCCGGAACGCGCACGACGACCGCGGTGTCGCCCGGGCCGAGATCGACAAGCGATCGGAACGGGCCGTCGGCTATCCGGAGCTTCGTGTCGGGGATCGGGTCTCCGTGGGGGTCGTGCGTCGGGTAGCCGAGCGCTGCATCGATCCGCGCTTCGAGCTCCTCCGAAATCACATGCTCGAGCTTGTCCGCCTCGGCATGCACCTCGTCGAGCGACATCCCGAGGGAATCGGCGAGGTAGCGCTCGATCAGCCGGTGATGCCTGACCACCTCGAGCGCACAGAGCCGACCCTTCTTGGTCAGAACCACGCCCCGGTACGGCGCCCGCTCGACGAGGCCAAGCTCCGCGAGCCGCTTCATCATCGCCGTCGCCGACGGTGCGCTGACGTGCATGCGCTCGGCCAGAGCGGAGGTCGTCGCCCGCTTGCCTTCGACGTCGAGCGCGTAGACCGCCTTGAGGTAGTCCTCGACGGCGCTCGTCAGCTCCTTGCTGTGATCTCCCGTGGGCACGGAACAAGCGTACAGTGTAGACTGTAATTAGTAGTGGCTAAACATCATTTCACCCGTCGTCGGCTTCTGGCTGCTGCTGCCCCGCTCGCCGCAGCCCCGGTTGTGGCGCGATACGCGCTCGAGAGCTCTGCGCAGGCGGCCGCGGCCGATCACGCGAGCCACGGGGCAGCGACTCGTGCGGCCATGGGACATGCCGCCATGATCGGTGCTGCGGTACCGGCCGTCGGCGGCCCAAACGACCTCGACGCGCTTCTCTACCCGCCCCCCGCGTTGCCGTACAAGCCCGGCCGCGTCCGCGAGTACGACCTCCGCGCGATCGACAAGGAGATCGAGATCGCGCCTGGCGTCTTCTTCCCGGCGTGGACGTACAACGGCACGGTTCCGGGGCCGGTGCTCCGCGCGACGGAAGGCGACATCTTCCGGGTCAACTTCACCAACGCCGGCTCGCATCCCCACACGATCCATTTCCACGGCATCCATCCGACGAACATGGACGGCGTCTTCGAGGTCGTGCCGTCAGGCGGCGAGTTCACCTACGAGTTCGAGGCCCGCCCCGCCGGCTTCCATCCCTACCACTGCCATGCGACGCCGCTGAAGAAGCACATCCACAAGGGGTTGTACGGCGCGCTGATCATCGACCCGAAGGAGCCGCGCCCGCCCGCGCAGGAACTCGTACTGGTGATGAACGGCTATGACACCGACGGCGACGGCGGCAACAACTTCTACACGGTCAACGGCCTCAGCTTCTACTACGCGAAGTACCCGATCACCGTGAAGCGCTCGCAGACGGTACGGATCTACCTCGCGAACATGACCGAGTTCGATCTCGTCAACTCGATCCACCTGCATGCCGACTTCTTCTATTACCAGCCGAACGGCACCGGCGACTATCGCGAGTACACCGACACGGTGATGCAGTGCCAGGGCCAGCGCGGCGTGATCGAGATCGACTTCGCGAACACGGGCACGTTCATGTTCCACGCGCACCAGTCCGAGTTCACCGAGCTCGGCTGGATGGGCTTCTTCGAGGTCGTCGACTGATGGAGGCGGGCCCCGCGCCGCGGCCGAGCGTCGCCTGGCGCCTGTGGGCGCTCGCACCGATCCTGCTGCTCGCCCTCGTCGTCGGCGCATTCTTCGCCGGCGGGTCCTCGCTCGTCGACCTCGTCGGACGCAACCCGCCCCCCGCTGACGAGTTCGCCATTCGCCGCGTCGAGTTCCGGCCGGGCGAGATCCGGGTGCTCGTCCGCAATCCGCAACCGGACGAGCTGACGATCGCCTCGGTCACGGTCGACGACGCGATCGTCCCGTTCGCACTGGACGGGCCGGGCACGCTGAAGCGGCTGCGGTCGAGCACGATCGTCGTTCCGTTCAACTGGGTGCCAGACGATCCGATCACCGTGGGCGTGACGAGCTCCACCGGCATCGAGACCGTGGCCGAGATTGCGGCCGCGGTCGAGACGCCGACCGCGTCTGGACGAGGGTTCCTCGGCTACGGGATCATCGGCTTCTTCGTCGGCGTCGTCCCCGTGGCGCTCGGCCTGCTGTGGCTACCGTCGCTGCGGCGAGCCGACCCGCGCTGGCTGGCGGCGTTCATGGCGCTCACGGCCGGGCTCTTGACGTTTCTCGCCGTCGACGCCCTCTCCGAAGCGGTTGCACTGCAGGCGGCGCTCCCTGGCGCCCTCGGCGGCGCCGGGCTCGTCCTCCTCGGAGTCGCGTTGAGCGCGCTCGGAATGACCTTCCTCTCGAGCCGCCTCTCCCGTGGCCGAGAGGGTACGGCAGGGATCGTCCTCGCCCTGCTCGTCGCGATCGGGATCGGAGTGCACAACCTCGGTGAGGGCCTCGCGATCGGGACGTCGTTCGCGTTCGGCGAGCTTCAGCTCGGGACGTTCCTGATCGTCGGCTTCATGATCCACAACGTCACCGAGGGCCTCGGCATCGCCGCCCCGTTGGCCGAGGGACGCCACCGCACCACCTTCCTGCAGCTGCTCGGCCTCACGGTAATCGCTGGTGCCCCGACGATCCTCGGAACCTGGGTCGGCGGCTACGCGTCGAACGACATGCTGGGCGTGCTGTTCTTCGGCGTCGCCGCGGGCGCAGCCCTGCAGGTCGTCTTCGAGGT
>JANOUB010000097.1:0-4040 GCA_031416615.1 Thermoleophilia bacterium | reverse complement strand
CGTGCTACCTGGCCGGCGGCGCGTCTGCGGTGATCGTCGGCTGGCGGGACGCGACGGTCGACATCGACGTGCTCTTCGCGCCCGAGAACGATCAGCTGCTCCGCGCCATCCCGGATCTGAAGGAGCGCCTCGAGGTGAATGCGGTGGAGGAAGCGACGAGCGACTGACTGCCACGGCTGCTCGTCGTGGCCGCCGGCGCACTGCGAGCCCGCGCACACCCTGGAGACCGGCTGAAGCCGGTCACCGCACCCATGCCGACACCGCTCGAGCCCGATCTGGAAGGGAGGTTCCCTGGGAACCGTAGGTTCCCGGCTTCAGGGATCTTGCATGCGATCCTTCAGGATCACGCGAAGCGTGCAGAAAACAGTGCATTGGGAGATTCCGCGATACGCTCCTCCCTCGCGGAATCTCCCAAATGCAGGATCCGCGGGCGACGCTCCGCCTCGCTGACACGAGGCTGCGCATAGCCCCTACGGCGGATTCGAGATCTTGCCGACTAAAATAAGCCGACCGTCTCCCCGTGCTCGTCGATGTCGATCGAGAACGCTGCCGGCTGGGGGCCGAAGCCCGGCATCTGCAGCATGTCGCCGCACAGCGGCACGAGCATGCCCGCACCCGAGTAGGCGCGGATGTCGCGGATCGGGACGACGAACCCGGTCGGCCGGTTGCGCTCGAGCGGGTCGTGCGACAGCGACAGGTGCGTTTTCGCCATGCAGATCGGCAGATGGGCGATTCCCTGTTTCTCGAACCGGGCGATCGCCTCGCGCGCCGCCGGCGCGAGCTCGATGCCGTCGGCGCCGTACACCGTCTTCGCGATCTTCTCGATCTTCGCCGCGATCGGCTCGTCGTCGGCATACAGCATCCGGAAGTCTGATTCGGCGTCCGCGGCCGCGGCTACGACCTCCGCGAGCTCGATCGTGCCGTCCCCACCCTGGCCGAAGCCGTTGTGGATCGCGGCGCCGAACGCTCCCGCCTCGAGCGAACGCGTCTTGATCAACTCGAGCAGCTCTGGCTCGTCGTCTGGCCGCGTGTTGATCGCGACGACCGGCTGGATCCCGAACGCGCGCACGTTCTCGATGTGCTTCGCGAGGTTCGCCATCCCCGTCTCGACCTCTGCGTGCATCTGCCCCATCTCGGCCTTCTGGCGCCAGTCGCCGCCGCCGTGGTGGCGCAGCGCGCGTACCGTCGCGACGATCACGACGACATGCGGCCTGAAACCGCCGACACGGCACACGATGTCCATGAACTTCTCCATCCCGAGGTCGGCTGCGAAACCCGACTCGGTGATCACGAACTCGCCCAGCTTGAGGGCGATGCGGTCGGCGATGATCGAGTTGTTGCCGTGAGCGATGTTCGCGAACGGGCCCGCGTGCATGAAGCACAGCTGACCCTCGAGCGTCTGCACGATGTTCGGCTTGAGCGCGTCCTTCAATAGCACGGCCATCGCGCCCGCCGCCTTGATGTCATCGGCCGTCACGGGATCGCCGCCGGGCGTGTAGCCCACAGTGATCGCGCCGAGCCTCCGGCGCAGGTCGGCAAGGTCGGTCGCGAGCGCGAGGATCGCCATCACCTCGCTCGCGGCGGTGATGTCGAAGCCCGACTCCGCCGGGATGCCGTGCTTGGCTCCGCCGAGGCCCCCGACGATGTTCCGCAGCGACCGGTCGGTGATGTCGATCGCCCGCCGCCATGTGACCGACGCGATCTCGGGCTCGTGACGGTGGAACCTGTGCGCGTCGACGAGAGCGGAGAGCAGGTTGTTGGCCGCCGTGATCGCGTGCATGTCACCCGTGAAGTGCAGGTTGATGTCCTCCATCGGTACGACCTGGGCATAGCCACCGCCGGCCGCGCCGCCCTTGAAGCCGAAGACCGGGCCGAGCGACGGCTCGCGCAGCGCCAGGATCGCGCGCCGGCCGAACTTGCCGAAGCCCTGCGTCAGCGAGACCGATGTCGTTGTCTTACCCTCTCCGGCCGGGGTCGGCGTGATCGCCGTCACGTTGATCAGTTTTCCGTCGGGCCGGTCTGCCAGGCGCTCGAGGATGGAGAGGTCGACCTTGGCCTTGTAGCGGCCGTACAGCTCGAGCTCGTCGGGCTCGATGCCCACTTCGGCAGCAACGTCTGCAATGGGGCGCATGACGGCTGCCTGCGCAATCTCGAGGCTGGAAAGCATCTACGTCAACCCTTTCGTCGTTTGCTGAATCCCGTGTTCATGGTTTGAGTTCCGCCCTTTGCCTGAACCCGTGTCCCGCCATTTGCCTGAATCCCGTAGGGGCGAGGCGCACGCGAGGGGAGCGAGCGTAAGCCTCGCCCGCGCCCCGGTGTGCGATTCAATGACTCACAGCGGCAGCGGCGGCCTCGGAGACGAGGTTGTCGTTGTAGAAGCGCTCGAGCTTGAAGGGCTCGATCAGTTCCGGCGTCTTCCCGGTCGCGATCAGCTCGGCGAGCGTCACGCCCACGATCGGCGCCGCCTTGAAACCGTAGGTGCCCCACCCGCAGTCGACGAGGAAGCCCTCGACCTCGGTCAGCCCCATGATCGGGCTGTAGTCCGGGCTCATGTCGCAAAGGCCTGTCCAGTGGCGCAGGATCTTCGTCGCGTGGAGCTGCGGCAGGAGCTCGAGGATATGCCGGCAGGCGTACTCGATGAACGGGAACGTGCCCTTGTTCGAGTAGGTCGGATACGGCTCGACCTCGGCGCCGATCAGGAACTCGCCGCGATCGGTCTGGGAGCAGTAGATGTGCATCTGCGCCGAGACGATGATCTTGTCGAGGAACGGCTTCACGGGCTCTGTCACGAACGCCTGCAGGATCGAGCCGGTGATCGGCAGCGGTACGCCCGCCATGGCAGCGACCGGGCTCGACCAGCCGGCAGTGGCGCTGAGGACGACATCGCAGGAGATGTCGCCCTGGTTCGTCTTGACGCCGCGCACCTTGCCGTCCTTGACGTCGAAGCCCGTCACCTCGACGCCCTGGTGGATCTCGGCGCCGCGGCGGCCCGCCTGCTTGGCGTACCCCCAGACGACGGCGTCGTGCCGGATGATCCCACCGGGCGGGTGGTAGAGCGCGCCCTGGATCGGCCACGTCACGTCCTCGCCGATGTGAATCTGGGGGCAGAGCTTCTTCACTTCCTGCCGGTCGATCACGCGGCTGTCGATGCCGAGCAGCTTGTTCACCTCGGCGCGCTCGTTCTGCACGACGAGCGAGCGGTCGGAGTGCGCCAGCGTGAAGTGCCCGTGCTGCGAGAACATCATGTTGAAGTCGAGATCGACGGAGAGCTTCTCGTAGAGCTTGACGCTCTCCGTGTAGAACGCGGCCCCCTCGGGGGTGCGGTAGTTCGAGCGGATGATCGTCGTGTTGCGCCCGGCCGCTCCCGACCCGATGTAGCTCTTCTCGAGGATCGCGACGTCGGTGATGCCGTGGTGAATCGCGAGGTAGTACGCCGTCGCGAGGCCGTGCGAGCCACCGCCCACGATGACGACGTCGTAATGCTTCTTCAGCGGCCCGGGTCGCTTCAGGATCTCCTTGCGGAAGAAGATGTCCTTCATGCGGCTCCTCCTCCGAGGGCGTCGACGCCGACCGCATCAATTCCGACTGCGCCGCCACCGAGGGCTCCGGCACGGTCGACGGCGACCTCCCACACGTAGTGGCCGAGCTCCTGCGCGCAGATCACCCAGTAGCCGCCGCCTCGCTGAAGCACGTGCCCCTGCACGTGGGCGATCTCGCCGCCCGAGGGGAAGTGGTGAATGTGCGTCATCCGGCGCAGCACGGTGTCGGCCTCGGGGCCCACGATCGCGATCACCGAGTAGGCGCCGGTGACGTCGAGCGAGAACCGCTCGCCGACCCGCTCGCGCACCGAGGTGCCAAGCGTGGGCGCGCACATCACGAGTGCGCGCCGGGGAGAGATCGGGTACCAGATGATTCCTTCGCCCTCGATCGCCTCGCCGGCGGGTCGCAGCTCGAGCTTCGTCAGATGGGAGACATCGGCGATGCCGACGACGCCGATCCGGTCTTCCTCGCCGGGGATCGAGACGGGGACGAGCCAGCCG
>JANOUB010000096.1:0-1544 GCA_031416615.1 Thermoleophilia bacterium | reverse complement strand
CCGTCAGTCGCCCGAGCAGAAGCCGCTGAGCGCCTGGCGGCAATCCGATCCAGCGGTCGGCGAACCAGTCGTCCAGGAAGAGGAGAACCTCATGCGGATGCATGCGGTTCGGGTCGGGCATGCGGGTGAGCGCTGAGTACGTCTCGAAGGCCGCGTGCGCCACGATCCACGGTTCGCCGGTCGCGAGTGCGTGAAACGCCGGCTCATGGTGCTCGTGCCAGCAGGCTGCGGCGGCGACCGCGACGCTGGCGTCCGCAACTCTCAGCGCCGTGCCTTCTCGAGGTAGTCGCGGACCTGCTCGGCCGTCAAGACCGGCATTTCTCGGTCCGAAACCGCGACGAGCCGCCCTCCTCGCCGCTCCAAGCGGATGTGAGACGTCAGGGGCTCGATCTCGATGTGGCCGTCGACGAGCGAAACCTCGACCTCGGTCCCGCCCTCGAATCCGAGCTCCTCGCGCATCCCCTTGGGAACGACGATCCGCCCTGCCTTGTCGATGGTGGTTTTCATACTATTTTTATACCATTAGTCATGGTAAGTGGCAACGCCCGAGCTCCGACCCGCGCACAAGGATGCGGGGGGCGATGCCGTCCGATCCGATCGCTACGTTGTCTTTATGGACAATACGACGGACATCTACCCGGCGACGATCATTCGCACGCGGTACGGCGGCGCCTACGAAGGCGGACGATGGGCTGCGTTGGACTGCTCGCACGAGGAGGTACCGGAAGCTGCCATCGGCGATGACATCGAGTGTGCGGAGTTCTGGAGCCTCGCCTGCGCCCGCAGGTACGAGGTCAGCGACTGGCGCGCCTGGGCGGAGGTGACACCGCCCGTGCCGAGGGACCTGAGCGGAGGGAATGTCCGGATGCTCAACGCCGGTGCCGGCAGCACGCCCGATGCGGCGCTTGCGGCGCTGCTCGAGCGGCGATCAGAGGAGGCTCTGGCACAATGAACCATGGTACAATAAGCGCCATGATTCGCACCACGGTCATGCTCCCCGAGGAAACCCACGAGCGGCTGCGGCGCATCGCTCGCCGCCACGGCGTCCCACTCGCCCGTGTGATCCGCGACGCGCTCACACAGGCCGCCGAGGCCGAACCTCGACCGGCGCTGTCATTCATCGCCGTTGAGGATTGCGACCCGGAGACGTCTGCGGCGGCGACATCTGAGGCGCTGCCGCCGCTGTCGCCGTTCCGGACCGGCACACCCACCCGCGACGAGATCGCGCGCTACAGGCGCCTCGCAGAGCGGCGGGCCCAGGATCTCGATCAGTGCTGATCTGCGACAGCGGCCCGATCCTCGCTGCCCTCGACGCGCGCGACCGCGATCACGAGGCGTGCTCGAACTTGCTCCGGCGGTTCGCCGGCGACCTGTCCGTGCCGGCTCCTGTCGTCACCGAGATCGCCCTCTTCCTGATCCGGAGCTACGGGCAGGAACGGCACCTGCGCTTTCTCGACAGCGTCGCCGCAGGTGAGCTGGACGTACTCGATCTCGAGCCCGCCGATCACCGGCGCGTCGCCCGTCTCTGCGCGACGTACCGTGAC
>JANOUB010000095.1:0-1972 GCA_031416615.1 Thermoleophilia bacterium | reverse complement strand
GAGCGGTGCTCCCGGTCGGCGAGCTCGAGGGCCGCGGTCGGGACGGGTACGAGCTGCGAGATCCGGAACACCTCGGCCCGTAGGCGACCGACCTCGCTCATCAGTCGGTTCGAGCCCGAGGCGTCTGCGATCACGAGGTGGAGCAGGGTGTCACGCTCGCTCCATTGCGGGAACGAGGTCACGTCACGCATCGCCGCGGCGAGCTCGTGCAGATGCGCGACCTGCGCGGCCGTCGCACGCTCCGCGGCGAGTGCGGCGGCACCGCCCTCGACGACGCAGCGGTAGTCGACGAGGTCGCGCAGTTGCGCCTCGCCCGGGATCGAGCCTTCTGCCATCGTCGCAACGCCGCACGCGTCGGCCGTGACGAACGTCCCGCCGCCCCGTCCGCGACGGGTCTCGACCAGGCCGGCACCACGGAGCATCGTCAAGGCGCTCCGCAACGAGACGGGGGAGATCCCGAGGTCCTCGGCGAGTCGTGCCTCGGGCGGAAGCCTGTCACCCGGGTGGAGGAGCCCCATCCCGATCGCCTGGCCAAGCCGGGCGACCGTCTCGGCAACGATGTCGCCCTTCTTGACCGGGGCGAAGACCGTCTCGTCGACGATCCGCCGCACGACCGTCTCGGCGTCAGTCGCGCGCGCCATCCTCAACCTCGTCCGGGACGTCCTCCAGTACCGCCTCGATCATGTCCTCGAGCTCGAAGCTCGAGTGAACGCCGGCGATGTGCGCCTGTGCGAGCGGGACGATCGAGTCCGCGTCCGCCGCCGTCACCAACCAGTCGCAGCCGGCCTCGACGCAGCTCCAGCGAACCGCCACCTCAGCCAGCCTCCACGCCGACAACGAAGTCGATCGTCGGGTCGAGGATCTGCTCGATCAGGAGCGCGTCCGGGGTGATCCCCATCTCCCGGCAGCGATTACGGTAGTGGCGCACCTTCATCGTCTGGTACTTGCCGAGGTCGAGGCCCGGCACCGCCTTCTGGTACTCAACCAGGCCGACGACGTTGCCGCGGTACGCGTCGAAGATCTCGTGCACCGCCTCCTCGTACGAGGGGTCCTTCTCGATCAGGATCCGACACACCTCGGTGCCGAAGGTGATGTGGCGACCCTCGTCCATCAGGATCAGCTTGAACCCCTGGTTGAGCGTCGGGAAGGCGTCCCACTGCGCGGTCGTGTCGATCACGATCTCGTACGACGGCATCGTCAGGACCCCCTCGACGAAGGCGTTGTAGGCGGCGGAGAACTGGACGAGCGCCCGCTCTATCTCCGCTTCAGTGCCACCGATGGTGGCCTGTAGCAGTCGGCCACCGTAGTACGGAAGAGCCTCGTGCATCACGTCGCGGACCTCGAAGCGGCCGGTCGGGTCGACCGTCTCGCCACGCACGAGGAAGTGGGGAGCGACCTCATCGGGGTCGAGGATCCCGACGACGTTCTCGTGCCAGCGCATGAAGAACTCGGCGTGCTTCGCCTCCTCCATCAGGAACGTCGAGAGGAACATCGTCCAGTCGAACCGACGCAATGCGTGAGCGGCCGCAAGCATCGGCACGAGCTCGTCGGTGACTGCCTGCTCGCCGGCGAGAAACCGGATCGTCACCCCGAGGAGCCCCTTCTGCTGCTCCGGCGTGATCCGCTGCCAGTCGAGCGCGTCCTGCCTGAAGTCGAGGTCATCCACGCTCCAGACCTTGCGCATCGCCTTCTCGTACTTCCTGTAGATGGGCCCCGCGAGCATCTCCCGCGAGAAGTGGAACTTCGACTCGATGTCCACAGCGGATGCCATGCAGCCTCTTTCTCTAAAACGATGAAACAGAATGTTATCTGCTGGGTCACGTCGCCCACCCCTTCAGCGAGCAGCGGGCCCTCTGGAACGAGGTGTGGAGCAGTCTCCGCTCCGACGACGAGTTGCGTCCGCTCGTCGAGCGCTCGTACCGTGTCTGGCTCGGTCGCGTTGTCGACCTGATCGAAGAGGGGCAGGCAGACG
>JANOUB010000094.1:0-9121 GCA_031416615.1 Thermoleophilia bacterium | reverse complement strand
GGCGGTCGTCAGCCCGGCGGCCGTCGCCGCCGCCACGGACGACTCGACAGTGGAGCTCGATCTGGAAGGCGGTTCGGTGGTCGTGGACGGCGAGCGCTTCGCTCTCACCCCCGTACCGCCGTTCATGCGCGAGATCTTCGCAGCCGGCGGGCTCGAGCCGTGGATGCGCGAGCGTCTTGACGCTACTACCGCGGTAGGGTAACGTCGCCCGCGATGGCTGTCGAAGTCCGGTTGGAGCGCGTCTCGGAGGAGATGGAGTACGGGACGATCGCCCGCTGGCTCAAGCAAGAGGGTGATCAGGTCACGGCCGGCGAGGTGATCGTCGAGGTCGAGGCCGAGAAGGTGACGCTCGAGGTCGAAGCGCCGGCGTCCGGTGCACTGACGGCGATTCTCGCCGTCCAGGGCGACGAGGTGAAGGTCGACACCCCGATCGCGATCATCACCGAGGGTGGGGCTGCGTGACCGCGACGGAGTCTCTCGTCGACACGGCGGAGCTCGAGGATCTCCTCGGGAGAATGTGGGCCATCAGGGCGTTCGAGCTCCGTGCCCTGGAGCTGTTCGAGGAGAAGCTGATCCGCGGCTCCGTGCACCCGTACATCGGGATGGAGGCGATCGCCGTAGGCGTCTGCGCGGCGCTCCGGCCCGACGACTTCATCACCAGCACGCACCGGGGCCACGGGCACTGCGTCGCGAAAGGGCTCTCGCTCGAGCGGATGATGGCGGAGATCATCGGTCGTTCGGACGGCTACTGCCGCGGCAAGGGCGGCAGCATGCACATCACGGCGATCGAGAAGGGCATGCTCGGCGCCGATGCGATCGTGGCGGGCTCGAGCGCGATCGCGGTGGGCGCCGCCCACGGCCTCCGTCTCAAGGGAAGCGATGGCGTGGTCGTCTGCTTCTTCGGCGACGGCGCCGCGAATCAGGGGATCCTCCACGAGGCGTGCAACCTCGGAGCCGTCCTGCAGGCTCCGGTGGTCTTCGTCTGCGAGAACAACCAGTGGGCGATCTCGACACCGGCGTCAGCGTCGACGCGGATTGCGAACATCGCCGACCGTGCGGCCGGGTACGGGTTCCCGGGAGTGGTCTGCGACGGCAACGACGTGCTTGCGATGCGCGACGCCGCGAGTGAGGCCGTCGCACGCGCCCGAGCCGGGCACGGACCGACGCTGATCGAGGCCAAGAGCTACCGGATCACGGCGCACTCGTCCGCGACGAAGACCGATCTGCGATCGCCCGACGAGCTGGACGCGTGGCGCCGCCGCGATCCGATCGTCGGGACGTCTCAACTGCTCCTGGAGCACGGCCTATCGCAGGCGCGGCTCGACGAGATCGAAGCCGAGGCGCACCAGGCGGTCGCGGAGGCCGTCGCGTTCGCGCTGGCCTCGCCGCGTCCGGAGCCACCGCAGGAGACCGAGGACGTCTACGCGCCGTCGACCTGGAACACGGATGGGAGGCTGGCGTGAGCGAAACGGCTGCCGAGCGCGAGATCACGATGTCGGACGCCTTGAACGAGGCCCTCCTCGAGGAGATGACCCGCGACGACGGAGTGTTCGTAATCGGCGAGGACATCGCCCAACTCGGTGGCCTCTTTCAGGTCACCAAGGGGCTTCTGGAACGGTTCGGGCCGCAGCGAGTGATCGACGCTCCGATCTCCGAGGCGGGACAGGCCGGTGCCGGCGTCGGCGCCGCGCTCGTCGGCTGTCGCCCCGTGATCGAGCTCCAGATCGCCGACTTCGTGACGTTGACGATGGATCAGATCGTGAACCACGCTGCGAAATGGCGCTACATGTCCGGTGGGCAGGTGAGCGTCCCGCTGGTCCTCAGGGGGGCCATCTCGAACGGGATCGGGATGGCCGCGCAGCACTCGCAGTCCCTCGAGGCGTGGTTCGTCCATGCGCCGGGGCTCGTTGTCGTGATGCCCTCGACGCCATACGATGCCAAGGGCCTGCTGAAGAGCGCGATTCGCGAGGACAACCCGGTCGTGTTCCTCGAAAAGCGGCTGTTGTACAGCCGCCTCGGGCCTGTCCCGGAGGGGGAGTACACGGTTCCGATCGGTGTCGCCGACGTCAAGCGCACCGGTACCGATGTCACGGTCGTGACCTATGCGCAGGGTGTCCACCTCGCACTCCAGGCGGCACGACAGCTCTCGGCCAGGGGCGTCGAGCTCGAGGTGGTCGACATCCGGACGCTCCGACCGCTCGACCTCGACACGATCCTGGAGTCCGTCACGAAGACCGGACACCTGATCGTCGTCAGCGAAGGCGCAAGGGCCGGCAGCGTCGCCAGCGAGATCGTCGCCCGCGTCACCGAGAGCGCGTGGGACGCGCTCCGCTCCGCCCCGGTCCGCGTCACCGCCAAGGACACGCCGATCCCGTATGCGGCCGCGCTCGAGCGCGCTGTACTCCCACAGGTCGAGGACATCGTCTACGCCGCCGACGCGATCCTCGCGACCACGACGAGAGGAAACGGGTGATGGAGAGGATCGATCAGCTCCAGGGAGAGATGGGGGAGCTGGGTGTCGACGCACTGTTTCTGCGGCTGCCGGAGAACATCGTGCTCGCGGCCGGGTGGTGGGTACAGATCTCCGGTCTCGGTATCGTCGTCGTCCCCAGGGAGGGACGTCCCGTGCTCATGATCCCGGAGTACGAGGCGCACGAGCTTTCCCCCAGCTGGACGGGCGAGACCCTCACCTTCCCGGCAATCCGGTTCGACGGCCCGCCGGCCGCAACGGAGATCCCACGACTGCTCGGCGAACTCGTGGCCGATCGCGGCCTCGGTGGCGGCACCGTCGCGTACGAGGGCAGCTTCGAATCCATCGCACCGGCCCAGATCGACGGCGAGCCGAATGCCGTTGCGGCGCCGACGATCAACCTGATTCGCTCGACCTTCGCCACGAGTCAACTCGTGGACGCGACGGCGATGCTGGAACGGGTGAAGGCCGTCAAGACGGGCTCCGAACTCGAGCGGCTGCGAATCACCAACGAGGTCGCCGTGCTCGGGCTGAACGCGTTCAAGGAGCACGCGGTGCCCGGTCGCACCGAAGCGGAGATCGCAGCCGAGGTCGGACGAGCGATCGTCGCCGGCGGCCACGGCTACCGCGGTGCGCGCGTCGTGCGCTGCTATCCGACCGTCTGGTCGGGACCCGAGACAGCGACGGGGTGGCAGTACTTTCGCTCGCGCAACCGCTTCGTCGAGCGTGACGACGTCGTGATGCTCGAGCTCGGCACGGTCGTCGACGGCTACTGGTCGGATCACACGCGAACCGTCGTCGCCGGAAAGGCGACCGAGCGCCAACGCTCCGCGATGGAGGCCGTGCTCGCGGCCCAGGAGGCGGCATTCGCCGCGTCGGTCCCCGGCGCGACCGGTGATACCGTCGATCGTGCGGCCCGCGACGTCTGCGCCGGCGCCGGCTTCGAGCAGTTTCCCCACCATACGGGGCACGGGGTCGGCTTCCGCTACCACGAGGCCATGCCCTGGATCACCAAAGGCAGTGAGCAGGAACTCGCGGCAGGCATGGTCGTCGTCGCCGAACCCGGCATCTACGCGGCGGGCCTCGGAGGTTTCCGATCGGAGGACGACGCGGTCGTGACCGCGCATGGGGCAGTGCGCCTCGCGGAGACGAGCTATGGGCTCGACTGACGAGCCCGCATCCGACCCGGCGTTCGAGGTTCCCGACGGTTACGTCTCGTCGCTCTTCGGTCTCGCGGGGCGCGTGGCGGTCGTCACGGGAGGCGGCAGCGGGCTCGGCGCGGCGATCGCCAAGGGGCTCGCCCAGGCAGGCGCAGCGCTCGCGATCGTCGACGTGAACGAGGAGGGGGCCGCGGCGACGGTTGCCACCATCGAGTGTCAGGGCGGTCGCGCCATCGCGATCCGGTGCGACGTCACGGACACGGAAGCAGTCGGCGACCTCGCCGATCGCGTCGTCGCCGAGCTCGGCTCGGCCGACGTCCTTGTCAACAGCGCCGGCATGGCGCATCGGAGCCCGGCCGAGGACTTCCCCGAGGACCGCTTCGATGCGATCGTGGCGCTGAACCTCAAGGGCACCTATGTCCCGTGCCAGGCGTTCGGGCGCAAGATGCTCGCGCAAGGCCGAGGGAGCATCATCAACCTCGCCTCGATCGGCGGCTTCATCGTGTACCCGCACGCGAGCGCCTACGTTGCAACGAAGGGGGCAGTCGTCCAGCTGACGCGCGTACTGGCCCTGGAGTGGATCGACCGTGGAGTCCGTGTCAACGGCATCGGCCCCGGGCTCTGCGACTCGCCGCTGACGCGGGCACGGGCGCTCGAGTCGTCGGTGACGAGCGACTTCATCCGGGCGCGTGCGCTCCGCCCAGACCTGATCCTCCCGCGCGAGATGATCGGCGCCGCGATCTTCCTGGCAAGCGACGCCTCTGCCCGCGTCACGGGGCACACACTCATGGTCGACGACGGCTACCTCACCGCCTAGGCCGGCGCCGTTGACTTCCTACCCCCTAAGTAGTAAGTTCACGCCGCTGGTGTCCAACGGTACCTATCGGAAGAAGGAGGCCCAATGACAGAGAGCCTTGATCGCCATGACATGGCGGTCATGAAAGCCGTCCAGGAGGTCGCCTCCGGACAGCTCAGTCGCACGGAGTTCCTGCGCCGTGCCGGCATCCTCGGTCTTTCCGCAACCACGATCGGCGCCGTCCTCGCTGCGGCCGGGAAGGCAACCGCCGCCGATCTCGTCAACGCCCGGGCGTACGCCGGCGAGACGGTGCGGATGTTGATCGCGGCGGAGGGCGACGAGAAGGGCATCAAGGACAAGACCGCCGCGTTCGAGAAGGCGACGGGCATCAAGCTCGAGACGACGGCTCTCGCAGTCGGCCCGCTCCTCGAGAAGGCAAACCAGAGCATCAAGGCAGCCGACGCGAGCTACGACGTGATCATGGTGCTAGGGTTCGCGGTCTCCCAGATGGTCGGCGGCGGGTACTTCACGCCGCTCAACAACTACGTCAGGAACGCGCCCGCAGCCTGGGGCTTGAGGGACTTCCCCAAGGGCCAACTGAACTACGTCGGCTACTTCTCCCCGGCGAAGAAGAACTTCGGCGGCTCGACCCTGTATCTGACCCCCGGTCTGCACGGCGGCTCGGTGATCTTCTTCTACCGCAAAGATCTCCTCAAGGCCGCAGGGATCGCGGTGCCGAAGACGTGGGCGCAGTACCTCGCCGCGGCGCAAAAGCTCAACCAGGACGGCGTCGCCGGCAACTCGATGATCGCGAAGTCGGGCGACGTGTCGATGTTCCTCGTCGACTGGTACACGCGCTTCACGACGAGCGGCGGCAAGCTGATGAGCGGCTCGCCGGTGACGAAGACATTCCAGCCTCGCCTGACGAGTCCGACCTCGGTGGCAGCGCTCCAGAACATGGTCGACTGTGTCGAGTCTGCATCGCCGGGCGTCCTGTCGTACGACTTCACCGCCTCGGTCGATGCGTTCGCTGCCGGCAAGACGGCCATGATGCTGTTGTGGTCGACGATCGCCGGGCCGCTCTACAACCCCAAGAGCTCCAAGGTCGCGCGCCAGACAGCGGTCGCACTCAACCCTGGCATCGGGATCAATCGTGGCCGTGCCGTGCGGGGCGGCTGGGGCCTCGGCATCCCGAAGAACTCGAAGGTGAAGGATGCCGCCTGGGCGACGATCGCGTACTTCACGTCCAGGTCGTACGAGCAGTACCAGACCGGGACGTATCAGACGGACCCGAGCCGGAAGTCGACCTACGCCAAGCCGGCCCTCGTCAAGAAGCTCCCCTACCTCCCCACCGCCGGTGCGGTGTACGAGCGGGCGACCATCCTCGAGATCGCCCGCGTGCCCGAGACGTTCGAGATGATCACCGCCGCATCCGAGGAGTTCGCCGCAGCTCTCTCGGGCTCGACAAGCGCCAAGGAGGCCTGCGCCAAAGCGAACGTGCGCTGGATCACGATCCTCAAGCGCGGCGGGCACCTCAAGTAGACGGAAGACGCTGACTCGTGTCCGCACCCGCATCTGCGGATGACCTCGAGACCGGCGGCAAGACCTCGCACGCTGCGCCGACCCAGCGGCGTCGCGAGGTCTTGCTGCTGCTCGGGCCCGCCGTCGTCTATCTGATCGCCTTCTCGGTCTACCCGCTCGTCGTCAGCCTCGGACGCTCGTTTCAGGACTACGACACGCAGGCCGACACCTGGACGTGGATCGGGACCCAGAACTACCGCGAGCTGTTCACGAGCCCCGAGTTCTGGCAGGTCGTCAAGCACACGATGGTTCTCACAGTCGCCGGCGTCACGATCCAGGTCGTGCTCGGCACGGCACTAGCACTCTTCTTCAACCAGCAACTCCGCGGCGCCACGTTCGTCCGCGGGATCCTGATTCTCCCGATGCTCCTCACACCGGTTGTCGTCGGGTTGATGTGGCGTGCGCTCCTCAACCCCGAATGGGGGCTGCTCAACTGGGTGTTCGTCCAGCTCGGATTCGGACAGATCGGCTGGCTTACCGACCCGAGCGTGGCGCTCTGGACGCTCGTGATCGTCGATTCCTGGCAATGGACGCCGTTCGTCTTCGTGATCGTCTACGCCCGCCTGCAGGCGCTGCCGGTCGAGGTCTTCGAGGCAGGATCGGTGGACGGTGCGAACTGGTTCCAGCGCACGCGGTACCTGACGCTGCCGCTTCTCGTCCCGGCGATCGTCTTCGCCGCCGTGTTCCGGGGAATCGACGCGTTCCGCACGTTCGACCTCGTCTTCGGCCTCACCAATGGAGGACCCGTGCAAGCCACCTCGACGCTGTCGTTCGAGGCGTTCCAGAACGGCTTCCAGTTCTATCGCTACGGATACGCGTCGGCCATCGCGTACGTGATGGTGATCGTGGCCATGATCGGGATCACCGTCCTCTTCCGCATCGTCAACCCCCGCACGCTCCAGAGCGTCTCGTGAAAATCGCCGGTCGCATCATCTCGTACGCGATTCTCGTCCTGATCGGCCTCATCGGGATGGCACCGTTCGCCTACCTGCTCATCCTCTCGTTCAAAGCGCGCATCGACATCCTCGAGGTTCCTCCCTCGCTCGACTTCAGCTGGGCGCAGATCAAGGAGAACTACGACATCGTCATCAACGAGAAGCGGTACCCGACGTTCGTCAAAAACTCGATCATCATCACCGGCGTGTCGACGTTCTTTGCGCTCGTGCTGGGCGTGCCCGCCGGCTACGCCTTCTCCCGGTTGCGGTTCCGCGGCAGCGACACATGGGCGTCGACGATCCTCAGCTTCCGCTTCATGCCGCCGATCGCTGTCGCAATCCCGATCTTCCTCCTGATCCGGCACCTCGGGCTGACGGACAGCCACCTCGGCCTGATCCTCCCCTACATCGCGTTCTCTCTCCCGCTCGTGATCTGGATCATGATCGGGTTCTTCGACGAGATTCCGACCGAGATCGACGAGGCGGCGATGATGGACGGGCTCACCCGACCGCAGGTGCTGTTCAAGGTTCTGCTCCCGCTGGCCCGACCCGGAATGATTGTCGCCGCCACCTTCGGGCTGATCTTCGTCTGGAACGAGTTCCTGATCGGCCTCTACATCATCAACTCCCCCGACAAGGAGACGATTCCCATCGCCGCAGCGGCGCTACTCACCGTGGAGAGCCCGATCGAGTGGAACATCGCCGCCGCGGTCGGCGTGCTGACCGTGATCCCTGTCCTTGTCTTCACGATCGTCGTGCAACGCTACATCGTTCGAGGCATCACGGCCGGGGCGGTGCGGTGATGGCGTCTGTGTCCTTCGACCACGTCGGGAAGGTCTATCGCGACGGGACGCGCGCCGTCCGGGACTTCTCGCTCGAGGTCACCGACGGAGAGTTCATGGTCTTCGTCGGTCCGTCCGGGTGCGGCAAGACGACTGCCCTCCGGATGCTCGCCGGGCTCGAGGCGATCACGGAAGGCGAGGTGCGGATCGGCGGCGCCGTCGTCAACGACCTCCACCCCCGCCGTCGCGATATCGCGATGGTGTTCCAGAACTACGCGCTCTACCCGCACATGACGGTCTACCGGAACATCGCGTTCGCGCTGAAGGTGCGGAAGACGCCTCCTGACGAGATCCGGCGGCGCGTGGACGATGTAGCCAGGATCCTCGGGCTCAGCGACCAGCTCGAGAAGAAGCCTGCGCACCTCTCCGGCGGCCAGCGGCAACGGGTCGCGATGGGACGCGCGATCGTTCGCGCGCCGCAGGCGTTCCTGATGGACGAGCCGCTGTCGAACCTCGATGCAAAGCTCCGGGTGCAGATGCGCGGCGAGATCGCCCGCATCCAGCGTGAGCTCGGGACGACCACGGTCTACGTGACCCACGACCAGATCGAGGCGATGACAATGGGGCATCGCGTCGCCGTCCTGCGCAAGGGGGAGCTCCAGCAGGTCGAGGCGCCGCAGCGGCTCTACGACCACCCGGCCAACCTCTTCGTCGCGAGCTTCATCGGAAGCCCCGAGATGAACCTCGTGGAGGCCGAGATCGTGCTCACCGAGGACCGTCTGATCTGCCGGGTGGGCGACAACGACCTCCTGATTCCAGCCGAGACGGCCGCGACGCGCCCCGGGCTCGCCCGCCATGTCGGCGCCTCCGTGGCGCTCGGTATCCGTCCCGAGCACCTCCAGGACGCCGGACTGCGCGACGCACGGCTCGGTTCGGGACGGTTGCGCGGCACGGTTGTCGCGACCGAGCCCCTCGGGTCGGATCTGCTCGCGTACATCGAGGTCGGCGCGGCCCCGGTCGTCACCGAAGAGGTTCTCGAGGTGGCGGACGACGCAGACCGGGCGCTCGCCGAGAAGCTCCGGGCAGAGGCCGGCGAACGCCGAACGGTACTCGTGGCGCGGTTCGCGATCGATTCGCGCGCCCGGGCCGGGGACGCGATCGAGATCGCCGTCGAGACCTTTAAGCTCCACTTCTTCGATCTCGAGACGGAGACCGCGATCGTGGACTGACGCGCTCCAGGCTTGGGTCAGGCGAACGGCTTCACGGCGAGGAACCCTCCGTCCACGACGATCGTCGTGCCGGTGACGTAGCTCGCGGCATCCGAGGCGAGGAACACGAGGACACTCGCGATCTCGGCCGGATCGCCGATCCGGCCGAGCGCGTTCGCGGCGCGCACC
>JANOUB010000093.1:0-1681 GCA_031416615.1 Thermoleophilia bacterium | reverse complement strand
GAGCAGCGGGTTCGTGGGCGATTCGATCCAGACGATGCGGGTGCGCTCATCGAGGTGGGCCGCGAGGTTCGTCGAGACCTCGTCGGGCGTGACGTAGTCGAAGGCGTAGCCCTTCGGCTCGTAGACCTGCGAGAACATGCGATACATCCCGCCGTAGACGTCGTTCACGCACACGAGGCGCTCGCCCGGGTCGACGAGATGCATGATCGTCGTTGCCGCTCCGAGGCCCGAGGAGAACGCGTGCCCGTAGGCCGCGGACTCCAGGGAGGCGAGGCACTCCTCGAGCGCGGTCCGGGTCGGGTTTGCGACGCGCGCGTAGTCGTACCCCTTGTGAACCCCGACCGCCTCCTGGGCGTACGTGGAGGTCTGGTAGATCGGCGTCGTCACGGCCCCTGTCGCCGGGTCGGGCTCCTGCCCGACGTGAATCGCGCGTGTCTCGAAGTCCATGTGCCGGATGGTAGATGTCACACCGTGCGCAGACCAGCGGCCCACGCCCGCGGCATGCGCCTGCCGAGCCGCACCTCGGCCGCACCAACCCAGGTCGCGAGCTCTCCGAGGGCCGCTGCGACGTCCGGCCCTGCGTCGGCCGGCGCGCCCGGCTCTGCCCAGACCCCGTTCACATGGAGGACGCTCGCCTTGCGATCGACGAGCGGATCGACCCGCCCGATCAGCCGCTCGCCGTGCAGGATCGGCAGAACGTAGTACCCGAACTGGCGTTTCGCCTTCGAGACGTACATCTCGAGCCGGTAGTGGAAGCCGAACAGCGCCTCCGCCCGTGCCCGATCGTGGATTAGGCGATCGAACGGCGAGAGCAATGTGACACGGTTGGGGACGTCGCCATCGGTTGCGTCCGGGTGAGCCTCCCAGCCCTTCCGGGTGGCGCGCACGCCAAGCGCCCGGAAGCGCTGATCGGCGAGGAGGCGTTCGGCTTCGCGCAGCGCCATCGTTTCGGTCTCCGGGTACCAGCGCTCGGCGAGGCCCCATAGCCGCTGGCCGTCGCGGCGACCGACGATCGCGACGACGCCCCTTGCGTGCAGGATCTCGAGCATCTCGGTCACGCCGCGACCGCCCATCCAGCCATGGGACTCCCGTGGCGTCACCGAGTGATCCTCGAGCTCGCGCGCAAGGACTGCCCCGCTCTCCTCGAGCTCTCGGATGACGTAGCGTCTGAAGCGCGCGTTCGCCTGCAGGAACTCGTTGGCGCGCCGCTCGAACGAATACCTGCCTCGCCGCCGCCGCATGAGCGCGCGGATCATCGGCAATGCCTCGATCGGCCACACGTAGGCGTTCCACTCGAAGAGCTTCCGCTCCTCCCAGAGCAAACGGTCGAGTTCGGCGACGTCGTACGTCCCGAGTCGGCTCCAGAGGACGAGCCGCTGCGGTGGAGCGATGGTCGAGATGGGGTCGATCTGCAGGAACCCGAGCCGCCTGACCGTCTCGAGCACGCCTGCTGCGGAGCCGTCAAGCGCCTGTGACCGGACGGCGATCCGGCGAGCCTCCTCGGCGGACACGATCCTCATCGCGCGACCGTCTCGAGACCGATGACGCGGCGCAAGCGGTCGAGCGCGCGGTCGAGGGCGTCGTCGAGGGCCGCCGAGGCGCGCACGCCGGGCTCGCGGTGAAACGCCTTCAGGACGAGCTTCCCCTCGGCGCGCTAGGACTTCAGGTCGGCGCGCCCCAC
>JANOUB010000092.1:0-6679 GCA_031416615.1 Thermoleophilia bacterium | reverse complement strand
GGTCTCTACCGTCGGTTGGGTGCAGTTCCTCGATGTGTTGCTCCCGCGCCGGTGCGGCGTTTGCGGCCGGATCGGCGAGTCGGTCTGTGCGACCTGCCTCGCCCGCCTCGTGCGGTGTGTGCCGCCATGTTGTGAGCGCTGTGGGGCGCCGGGGCCGTGGCCCGTTCGTCGCTGCGCCGAGTGCAGTGGCCGGCGGCTGGCGTTCGCGAGTGCGCGCGCCGCACTCGTGTATGAGGAGGGTGCCCGAGCCTTCGTCGCGTCGTGGAAGGAGCGCGGGCGGCGCGACCTGGCAGCCGTCGCCGCCGATCTCGTCGTCGCCACCGTGCCGAAGCCGGCCGTGGACGTGATCGTGTTCGTTCCCGGCGACCGCGATCGAGGGCTCGCACGAGGCCACTCGTCCGCTGCCGCGCTGGCCTCCGAGCTCTCCGCTGCCTGGGCGATCCCACTGGCTGCGCTGCTGCGGCGCCGGCCGGGTGTCGGACGCCAGCGCGACCTGCCCCGGGCGGAACGTCGCGGGAACGTGGCGCGGGTGTTTTCCGCCCGAGGCATATCTCCAGGCCGAGTCTGTCTCGTCGATGACGTCTACACGACAGGTTCGACGGCGACGGCATGCGCGACGGCACTCCGCCGAGCCGGAGCCCGGCGGGTCGATGTCATCTGTCTTGCGAGGGCCGTGCGGTAGTAGAATGGAACTGATCACACACAGACGGAGGGAGCGTCATGCAACTCAAGGTCACCGCCCGTCACGATCACCCGAGCGACGCCGTGCGGCAGTATGCGGAGGCGAAGCTGGCAAAGCTCGATCGGCGTCTGCACGACCTGACGCTCGTCGAGGTCACGTTCTCCCGCGAGCACAACCCGTCGATCGCAGACGATCACACCGTCGAGGCGATCGTCCACACGAAAGGCTCGCACCTCGTCGCCCGTGAATCGGCGACGACCTACGAGGCTGCGATCGACCGGCTGCTGGACAAGCTCGAGCGCCAGGTCGAGCGCTATCGCGACAAGCGCACCCTCGAGGTGCGCCGGCGCGCACAGCACGACGAGCCACCGGCGCCTCCCGAGGATCTGAGCGAGTTCCCGCGCGACCAATCCGCGGCATAAGTCGTTCCGCCCCGTCGTGAGCGTTTATCCGGGGGGAAGCAGCTACCTGCTGCCTGCCCGGTCGAGCACAGTCGCACATCGGATCAAGCCGAGGTGGCTGTACGCCTGAGGGTGGTTGCCGAGGCCGCGTTCGGTGAACGGGTCGTACTGCTCGGGGAGCAACCCCGTGGGACCCGCCGTTTCGATCATCTGCTGGAACAGCTCTTCTGCGTCGCCCCGTCGTCCCGTGCGAACGTATGCCTCGATCAGCCACGCCGTGCAGATGTAGAACCCGCCCTCCGAGCCCGGCAGTCCGTCGTCCCAGCGGTAGCGGTAGACCACGGCCCCGCTCCGCAATTCCGCCTCGACCTTCAGCACCGTTGCCAGGAACCGCGGATCGTCGTCGGGGACGAGGCCGGACAGTCCGATCCACAGTGACGACGCATCGATCTCGTCGGCGCCGTACGCGACGGGGTACGCTCCGACCGAGTCGTTCCAGCCGTGCTCGAGCACATCGTCGCGAATCCTCTCGCGCAACTCGACCCAGTCTGGCCTCTCCTTCTGCCCTTTCCTCGCTTGCACCTGTAGCGCCCGGTCGACCGTCAGCCAGCACATGACCTTCGAGTAGACGTGGTGGCGCGGCGCCAGGCGGGCCTCCCAGATCCCGTGGTCGGGCTCGTGCCAGCGACGCTCGACCGCGTGCACCATCGCCTCGACAACTCGCCAGTCCTTGTTCCGTACCGATCCGCGAGCCTCGACGACGGCTGCGAGCAGATCCGTGATCGGGCCGAATACGTCCAGCTGGATCTGCCGATTGGCCGCGTTGCCGATGCGCACGGGCCTCGACCCGGCATAACCGGGCAACGTGTCGATCACCGCTTCGGGCCCTAGTTCCATCCCGTCAACCGTGTAGAGGGGATGCAGTCGTTCGGGGTGCCCGTCGGTCCGGTCGATGCACGCATCCACCCACCGCAGGAGCGCCTCGGCCTCCGTCAGCGAGCCGAGGTCGACGAGCGCGCGCGCAGACATCGCCGCGTCACGCAGCCAGCAGTACCTGTAGTCCCAGTTGCGCACACCTCCGAGTTCTTCAGGTAGCGACGTCGTCGCAGCCGCGAGGATCGAGCCGGTGGGCGCATGGCAGAGCCCACGAAGCGTCAGTGCGCTGCGCAACACCTCCTTCGGCGCCGTGCCCGGCAGCTGCAGGCTCGCCGCCCAGTCGGCCCACGGCTGCTCAGCATGCGCCTGGCGGTCGTCGATCGAAGCCGGATGGGGGCTGACGCTCTCGGAGTCGAAGCGCAGCTCGACCGGCACCCGGCCCCCGGCGGCGGCAAGGTCGACCACGGCGCGGGCGCTGTCGTGGCCACCGTCGTCGAAGATCTCCCACTGTACGCCCGGTGCGAACAACATCATCGGCTCGTTGGAACCGAGCACGAGCAGTCCGTCGCCGAGCGGCTGCAGCCTGATCGCCACCTGGCCGAACTCGGGCCGTGGCGCGAACTCCAGGCGCACGACGCCGGTGCCGGTCAGCACCCGGACCAGCGTCGAGCAGGTGCCGCTCGAGCGCATCTCCTCGCCGGTGCCGCCCTCGTCACCCGGCACCTCGCCCTCCAGCCAGTCGGTCACGGTGACCCCCGACCAGCGGGTCTCCACCGTCATCGTGCCCGGGCGGTATCGCTGGCCGAGCGGGATGCCGTGTCGTTCGGAGGCCACCGAGAAGTACCCGGCACGGGCACCGCCCACGATGTCTGCGAAGATCGCCGCCGAGTCCGGCCGGGGGTGGCACAACCACGTCACCTTCGCGTCCGGTGTCAGCAGCGCGACGGTGGAGCCGTTGGAGAGCATCGAATGCCGTTCGATCGGCACCGCGTGCTCGCCGTAGAGCCAGTGCCTGCGCGTCTCCAGCAGGAATCCGAGGACGCGCGCGGCCTCGATCGGCTCGTCCACGCGGTGCGCAGCCTGGGTGTCACCCGGGCCGATCTTGATGCCGACATCGGGACCGTGGAGGTGAGCGAATGCGTTCTCGTCGGTGATGTCGTCGCCGAGGTACAGCACAGCACTTGCCGATGCCTGCACGCGCAACGCGCCGACGGCGGCACCCTTGTCGGTGGCGATCAACGACAGCTCGACGACGTCTTTGCCGTGCGTCACGTAGATGTCCGGCCACGATGCCGGGCCATGGCGAACAGCATCCACGGCGCGTTCGCTCACGGCCGGGTCAACCCCTCGCACGTGCACCGCGACACTCGCCGGCTTGGCCTCCAACCGGACGCCCGGATGATCCCTCGAGATCTCCGCCAGCTCCGCGAGCAGCCGGCCGCGCAGCTCGATCAGATCCGGCGCGAGCCGCTGGATGAAGCCCAGGTCGAACTCCGAGCCATGGCTGCCGACAAGGTGCACCTCGCTCGGCAGGCGCGACAGCGTTGCCAGGTCACGCAAGGCTCGGCCCGAGACGACAGCCACCGTGGTCTGCGGCAACGTAGCAAGAGCCCGGACGGCGGCGACCGCCTCGGGCAGCGGCTCCGCTCGGGTCGGGTCGTCGACGAGCGGTGCGAGCGTGCCGTCGTAGTCGCAGGCAACGAGCAGCTGCGGCACGCGAGCGATGCGGCCGAGTGCCGCACGCAACTCGGGATCGAGCGTGCCGTCAGGGCGGGGCTGTGGCTCGGCTTCGCTCACCCGGTGACCTCCGGCCCGATCAGGTCGGCGAGAAACGAGCGGGCCCAGCGATCCACGTCATGTGCTCGCAGGTACCGCTGCATGATCTGCATGCGACGCCGCCCTTCCGCCTTACCGACATGAATTGCGCGCATGAGCGCGTCCTTGACGGCGTCCGCGTCGTGTGGGTTGCACAGGAACGCGTGCCGCAACTCGCTCGCTGCACCGGCGAACTCGCTCAGCACCAGCGCGCCGCCGTGGTCGATGCGCGCGGCCACGTACTCCTTCGCCACCAGGTTCATCCCGTCGCGCAAGGGCGTCACCATCATGACGTCGGCCGCGCAGTAGAGGGCCGCGAGCTCAATCCTGCTGTACGACTGGTGAAGGTAGTGCACGGCCGGCATGCCGACCCGGCCGAAGTCGCCGTTGATCCGTCCCACCTCGCGCTCGACCCTGATCCGCAGCGTCTCATAGTGCTCGACTCGCTCCCGGCTCGGTGTGGCGACCTGGATCATGACCGTCTCAGGCACGGTCAGCGTCCCGTCCTCGAGCAGCTCGCGGAAGGCCTCGAGGCGAAGCTCGATCCCCTTGGTGTAGTCGAGCCGGTCGACACCGAGGATCAACGTCCTCGGATCACCGAGCTCAGCACGGATCTGCCTGGCCCGCGCCTGCACCGCCTCCGTGGCCGCCATCTCCTCCATCTCCTTCACGTTGATGGAGATGGGGAAAGCGCCGGCCTTGACGGTGCGCCCGTCGACGTGGAGGGTGGTGCCCCGGTACTGCATCCCGAGGAGGTGCCGGGCGAGCCGAACGAAGTTCTGCGCCGCCAGCTTCTGCTGGAACCCGACAAGGTCTGCCCCCAACAGGCCCCGAAGAATCTCCGCCCGTAGCGGCATCTGCATGAACAGCTCGATGGGCGGGAACGGAATGTGGAGAAAGAAGCCGATCCGTAGATCCGGCCGGCGAGCGCGCAGCATCGCCGGCACCAACTGAAGCTGGTAGTCGTGCACCCAGACGGTGGCACCCTCGGCGGCGACCCGGGCGGTCGCATCCGCGAACCGCTCGTTGACGGCGCGGTACGCATCGCGCCACTGGCGGCTGTAGCTGGGCGGCTCAACCGCGTCGTGGTACAGCGGCCAGATCGTCGAGTTCGACTGGCCCTCGTAGAAGCTCTCGATGTCGCCTGTGCTGAGCGGGACCGGGTGCAGGTGCATCCCGTCGAGATCAAACGGCTCGGCCGCGGCACCGGTACCACCGCCCCATCCGACCCAGGCGCCGCGATGTGCTGCCACCACCGGGCGCAGCGCGGTCACGAGGCCACCCGGGCTCGCACACCATCGGCGCCCCTCCGGCGTGATCTCCTCGTCAACCGGGAGACGGTTGGCGACAACGACGAACGTACTGCGCTTCGTCACGCTCCGCATGCCTCCACGGTCGGTAGCGTTCATACCCTACCCATGCCGATTCGGCGATTCGCGGTTGCTTCGGGGTCACAGTCCTTCCTGGTGCGCACCACCATGAAGGCGAACGACGCCTGGTGAGGAATCAATCAAGGCGAGCGGCCTGCCCGGTACGCTCTCTCACACATGTCCACCACAGATTTCGGCAAATTCGAGAAGGTCCTTCGCATCGGCGAGGGGCGGCGCCTGAAGCGCCTCAAGCAGCAGGCCGAGTACATTGCGACGCTCGAGCCCGGCGTCCAGGCACTTTCGGACGAGGAGTTGCGCGCGAAGACGGTCGAGCTGCGCGAACGGCTGGCGAACGGCGAGTCGCTCGACGAGTTGCTGTTCGAGGCGTTCGCCGCCGTGCGGGAGGCGCGCTGGCGGGAGTCGCAGCAGCGGATGTTCGATGTCCAGATGATGGGCGGCATCGTCCTGCATGAGGGCGACATCGCCGAGATGAAGACAGGTGAGGGCAAGACCTTCGTCGCCTCGACCGCGCTCTATCTGAACGCGCTGCCGGCGACCGGTGTCCACCTCGTGACCGTGAACGACTACCTGGCCAAACGTGACGCCGAATGGAACCGCGGCGTTTTCGAGCGGCTCGGCATGACTGTCGGCGTTATCCAGAACATGATGCCGTTCGACATTCGCAAGCGGGCGTACGAGGACGACATCACGTACGGCACCAACTCCGAGTTCGGCTTCGACTACCTCCGCGACAACATGGCCGTATCGCTCGACAACATCGTGCAACGCAGTCACGCGTTCGCGATCGTGGATGAGGTCGATTCAATCCTGGTCGACGAGGCGCGCACGCCGCTCATCATCTCCGGCGAGCCGGAGACGGCAGCGACCACCTACCACGACTTCGCGCGGATCGTGCGCGATCTCCGCGGTGAGCCGACGACCCGCAAGTCGGCGAAGGGAGAGGACGAGACCGAGCTGTCGGGCGCGGACTATCTCTACGACGAGAAACACAAGACCGTGTCGCCTGCGCAGACCGCCCTCGATGCGGTCGAGGACGCGCTCGGCGTGGACAACCTCTACGACCCGCGTCACGTGCAGCTCGTCAACCACCTGGGCCAGGCGCTCAAGGCCGAGTCGCTGTACAAGCGCGATGTCGACTACGTGATCGAGGACGGCGAGGTGAAGATCGTCGACGAGTACACCGGCCGGATCATGGAGGGGCGTCGCTGGAGCGAAGGCTTGCACCAGGCGATCGAGGCGAAGGAGGGCGTGCAGATCCGCGAGGAGAACGTCACGCTCGCGACGATCACCCTCCAGAACTACTTCCGCCTCTACGAGAAGCTCGGCGGCATGACCGGCACCGCGAAGACGGAGGAAAAGGAGTTCGTCGAGATCTACAACCTCCACGTGGTCGCGATCCCGACGAACGTCGACGTCATCCGCAAGGACGAGAACGACTACATCTTCAAGAGCAAGGAAGCGAAGTGGAACGCGGTGGCCGATGATCTCGTCGCGCGCCACGAGATCGGGCAGCC
>JANOUB010000091.1:0-9456 GCA_031416615.1 Thermoleophilia bacterium | reverse complement strand
CCACCGGCGCTTCCGTCACACTAGGCGTGTGGCCATGCTCCTGACAGCACGGATCGAGGCATTCATCCGCGTCCACGAACTGGTGGAGCCGGGTGGCGGCGTCGCATGTCTCGTCTCGGGTGGCGCGGACTCCACGTGCCTCTGGCACGCGCTGCGGGCACTCGGCTACGACGTCTCCGCCGTGCACGTCCACCATGGGGTGCGTGGCGCGTCAGCCGACGCCGACGCCGATCATTGCGCGAGAGTGATGAGCGCCCGGGTCGTTCGGGTCGAGCCGGCGGGGACGGAGGCGGCGATGCGCGCCCTGCGCTATGCCGCTACCGAAGACTATGCCACCACCGAAGGGCTGGGGCTCCGCGCCACAGGGCACACGGCGTCGGATCAGATCGAAACCGTTCTCTACCGGATCGTGGCCAGCGGCTCGACACGTGGGATCAAGGTTCGCCGTGAGGACGGCGTCGTGCGTCCGCTGCTCGCCGTCACACGAGAAGACACGACTGCCTACTGCGTCGAGCACAACCTTCCGGTCCGGATCGATGCGACGAATCCGGAGACTGCGAGAGGGCTGATCCGAGAGGAGATCCTGCCGCTGCTCCGCCGCCTGCATCCTGGCGCCGAGGCGAACCTGCGCGCTCTCGGCGACGTGCGTCCCGGCCTGCCGCGTGGCCTCGAGGCGTCACTCGTAGAGCTGCTCGCGTCGCGGGCGGGCACCAAGGCGGCCGACCTCGGTGGCGGCGTCCGCGCCGTCCGCGAGTACGGGACGCTGCGGCTCGAGGGCACGATCGAGTGGGGGCCGTGGACACTCGAGTCCGACCGAGCCGATCTCGAGGTGCGCGTCCGGCGACCGGGGGATCATCTGGCAGGACGCCGCAAGAAGGTGCAGGATCTGCTCGTGGACGCGAAAGTGCCGAGAGCAGAGCGTGAGACCTGGCCGGTGGTCGTCTGCGCCGACGAGGTCGTAGCGGTGCCGGGCATCGCCGTTGCGCCCGGGTGGGACGGCGTCGTCAAGGCGCGGAGGGCCGTATGAGACGGAAAGCCGTATGACCGAGGTGAGCCACGGGGTCGGTGAGATTCTGATCGACGAGGCATCGGTCAGCGGTCGCGTGGCCGCGCTCGGGGTCGAGATCTCGGCCGACTACGCCGGCCGTGACCTGCTGCTCGTCGGTGTTCTCAAGGGTGCCGTGTTCTTCATGGCCGACCTGATGCGCGAACTCTCGATCCCGTGCGAGATCGACTTCATGGCGATCTCGAGCTACGGCGCCGCGACCGACTCGTCGGGAGTGGTACGGATCCTCAAGGATCTCGACATCAACATCGCCGGTCGCGATGTGCTCGTGGTCGAGGACATCATCGACTCGGGTCTGACCCTCTCCTACCTGATGCGGAACCTGCAGGCGCGGCAACCCGCTTCGCTCGAGGTCTGCGCCCTCCTGACGAAGCCGGAGCGGCGCGAGATCGACGTGCCCGTGCGCTACGTGGGCTTCGAGATCCCGAACCGGTTCGTGATCGGATACGGGCTCGATTTCGCCGAGCGGTACCGGAATCTTCCGTATATCGGGGTTCTCCACCCGGACCTCGTGCCCGGCGCGGGCGCATGAGAGGTTTGAGCCTGGATCCAGGTTTAGTGGACACAGGGCTCTGCGGCGCCGTGGCCGGAGACCACGCTGCTACCCTCCCGGGTACCCGTGAACCGCTTTTTCCGTAGCGCACTATTCCCTCTGGTCGTGATCGTGCTGCTCGTGTACCTCGCGAGCCAGACACTGATCCCGAAGAAGGAGAACCAGGCCAAGTTCACGTATTCCGAGCTGATCATGCAGGCGAAGCAGGGGAACGTCAGCGAGGTCAAGTTCACCCCGAACCGCCAGGCGATCAACGCCACGCTCGACTCGGGGCAGAAGGTGAAGGTCAACTACCCGACGCCGCAGTCCCAGATCGAGTTCCAGAACGTGCTCGAGAAGAACAACGTCAGATTCGACTCCAAGGGCACCGGCACCTCGACCTTGATGGCGCTCCTGACCGGGCTGCTGCCGATCCTGATCCTGGTCGGCTTCTGGATCTTCCTGATGAACCAGATGCAGGGCGGCGGCTCGAAGGTGATGAGCTTCGGCAAGAGCAAGGCCAAGCGGATGTCGCCGGATACGCCCAAGGTGCTGTACAAGGACGTCGCGGGTGTCGACGAGGCCGTCGAGGAGCTCTACGAGATCAAGGAGTTCCTCGAGAACCCGAAGAAGTTCCAGGCGCTCGGTGCCCGCATCCCCAAGGGTGTCCTTCTCTACGGGCCTCCCGGAACAGGGAAGACGCTGCTCGCGCGGGCGACCGCCGGCGAGGCCGGGGTGCCGTTCTTCTCGATCTCGGGCTCCGACTTCGTCGAGATGTTCGTCGGCGTGGGGGCCTCGCGAGTCCGCGACCTGTTCGAGCAGGCGAAGCAGGCGAGCCCCTGCATCATCTTCATCGATGAGATCGACGCCGTCGGCCGCCACCGTGGTGCCGGCATGGGCGGCGGTCACGACGAGCGCGAGCAGACGCTCAACCAGCTTCTCGTCGAGATGGACGGGTTCGAGCAGAAGGACAACGTGATCCTGATCGCTGCGACGAACCGCCCGGACATTCTCGATCCGGCGCTGCTGCGCCCCGGCCGCTTCGACCGCCAGATCGTCGTCGACCGGCCCGATCGAAAGGGTCGCCGCGACATTTTGGAGGTCCACTCAAAGGGCAAGCCCCTTGCCAAGGAGCTCGATCTTGACGTCCTCGCTGCACAGACGCCCGGATTCACGGGCGCCGATCTCGCCAACGTGATCAACGAGTCGGCCCTGCTCGCCGCGCGTCGGGGCGAGAAGACGATCGGCCAGAGCGAGCTCGAGGAGGGGATCATGCGCGTGATCGCCGGTCCCGAGAAGAAGTCGCGCCTGTTCTCGGAGGCGGAGCGGAAGATCACCGCCTACCACGAGATGGGGCATGCGCTCGTCGGCTACTACCTCGAGGGTACGGATGACGTGCACAAGATCTCGATCGTCAGCCGTGGCCAGGCGCTCGGGTACACGATCTCGCTGCCGAGAGAGGATCGGTACCTGACGACGAAGGGCACGCTGATGGATCAGATGGCGATGACGCTCGGCGGTCGCGCGGCGGAAGAGCTCGTGTTCCACGAGGTCACGACCGGTGCGGCGAACGATCTCGAGAAAGTCACGCATACGGCGAAGCAGATGATCATGCGCTTCGGCATGAGCGAGAAGCTCGGCCCTCGTGTGCTCGGCCGCGACAACGACATGCCGTTCCTTGGTCGCGACATGGGCTCTGCGCCGGATTATTCGGAGGAGATCGCGCGCGAGATCGATGATGAGATCCGCCGTGTGATCGAGGAGTCGCACGATTCGGCGACCCGCGTTCTGCGCGAGCACATGGACGAGCTCCATAACCTCTCGCTGATCCTGATCGAGCGTGAGACGGTCGACAAGGATCAGTTCGAGCGCCTGCTCGCCGGCGAGGCCGAGGCCACGGTCTTCCCGGAGGAGGAGGTCAAGCCCGTCGAGCCGCCCGCCCCCGAGGAGGCGCCGGAGAAGAAGCCCGCGTTGCGGCCGTCGCCGCGGCCGCTTCCGGGAGCGGCGATGCAGCCGCCGCCCGAGGGCGCACCCGGCTGACGGACTCCACAGTCTTCCTTGGCTCCAAAGTCCTCTTGATCGCACAGCCTGTCTGATCCGCGCGAGCGGTCAGCCTGAGCATCGGGTACGCCCCTACTCCGTGCGGTCGCGTTCATTCCCTGCCCGGGCCTCGCGCGCGGCCCGGGCGAGTAGGCCGACTGCACCGACCGCCGCCGCCGCACCGACGACCTCGATTGCGAGGCCACCTGTGCGGAACAGATCGACAAGGGCGATGAGCACCCCCCCGAAGCTCAACGCCAGCAACACCACTACGGCGACCGTCCCGACCCGCCGCGCGACGGCACCTGCCTCCTCGGTCACCGCGGACCGCGCCCCGACGGAGAGGTACGTCAGTTCGCCGATAGCGAGCAGCGCCGCCCCGACGATCGCGGCCCGTGCGTCGAGCGGTGGGTCGTCGACGGCGAGGATCACCGTGTAGGCGGCCCCGAGGAGCACCAGCACACCCGCGACGGGCGCAGCCTTGCCGACTGCGAGAGTTACAGCGAGACCGGTCACGGCTACCGCGCCGATGCCGGCGACGGGCCGGAAGGCGTCGGGTCCGGCGACGAGAGCCAGCCAGCCTGCGAGGCCCGCCGCGAGTGCGACCGAACCTGCCCCAAGCGTGAGAACCCGAATCAGGATGATTCGAGTTCCTACCGTCGTGAGAGTCGGGCGCGTCGACGGTATGCCCTCGCCCCCTCGAGCCCGGCACCGAGGGGGAACTCGTCGGTCCACCGCGCGACGGCAACCCCTGACCGTTCGAATCGCGCCCGCAGTTCGGCGCGGCGCAGGAGCCACAGCCGGTAGGCGAGAGCATCGATGCCCTCCCCCGGAGAGACGAGATCCTCTGGTGAGACCTCGACCACGGCGAGGTCGTGACCGCGGGCGCGGAGATCGAGCAGTGCGGCGATCGACCGCTCGTCGAGGAGTGGCGTGACGGCAATCACGAGAGCCTTCGGCGGCAGCGTGCGGGCCGGAATGATGTTGACGTCCTTCCAGGCGTAGCTGAACTCGACGCCGGTCTCGAGCAGCGCGTCGATCAGGCGGTATCGCTGGACGAGACCGCCGCCGGGCTCGAGCCAACGGAGGATGCCGCCGAATGTGACGAGCCCGACGCGGTCGCGGCGCTCGAGGTACCGGCCGGCGAGCGTTGCTGCTGCTCGCACCGCGCGTTCGAGTGTGCCGTCTGTTTCGTCACCAGCCCGGGCCTCGGCGAAGCTGTCCAGGAAGAGGACGACGTCGGCATTCCGGTCGGGGTGTCGCTCGTTGACGATCAGCTCGCCGCGGCGAGCACTGGCTCGCCAGTTGACCGCGCGAAGCCGATCGCCGGGCACGAAGCTGCGGGTATCGGCGAACTCGAGGCCCTCGGCACGAACACGGGCGACGAGGTCACCCGACGCGAGCTGTGTGTCAAGCGGTGCCACGAGGCTCTGCAGGAGTTCCGGGCGCGGGTAGATGTGCAACCGGTGCTGGCGGAGGACACGGCCCTCCCAGACGAGCATCCCGATGCGCCCACGCGCGCGCAGGCGGATATCGCCCAGCTCGACCGAGCCCCAGCGTTCACAGCGGAGCGTTAGGTGCAGCGTACGCTCCTCCCCGCCACGGAGGCGGAGGCCGCACGGGTCATCGCCTTCGACGACCTCGAGACCCCGCGGAATCAGAAGATGGAGCTCGAGCAGGTCGATCGCGGTGCCGGCATTCAGTTCGATCGCGGCGCTGATCTCGTCACCCTCGAGGGCGCGGTCGCGGTCGACGGAGAGCCAGGCCCCCACCCTGGGTCGCCCCTCGAGGAGAAGGCCGGCCGCGACGATGAGGGCGAACGGGGCCGCGAGGACGACAAGCTCAGCGCGACGGAGTGCGAGGGCGGCGATCAGGCCGAGCGACGCCAGGCCGACGTACGACACGAGCCGTGGCGACGCAAAGGGCGTCACGAGCTACTTCCCCCGGAAAGACGTGGTCGGTAGGCCGTGGCGGCACCGCGGGGGAAGTAGCTCGCATGGGAGGCTTCGCCTTGAGGTTCTCTCTCTGTGGTTCTTCGGAGAGTGCCTGTAATTTCGCCCAACTCGCAATCGGCGAAAGGCTGCAGCCTCGAGATCACCCTACGTCCCCCTCGGAGCCGTTCCGCCTTCGCCGTGAGCGTTGTTCCGGGGGAAGGAGCTTGGCGCGACGTCCTCGGCCCGCGGGGTCGGCACCGCCGCGAGTGTCTCCCGGACGACGTCCTCCCCCGAGCGCCGTTGCACCCACAGCTCCGGCTTCAAAACGAGCCGGTGGGCAAGCGCCGGAACTGCGACGGCCTTGACGTCGTCCGGAGTCACGAAGTCGCGTCCGGCGAGCCCGGCGCGGCAACGGGATAGTTTCAGGAGCGCCAGGCTGCCACGGGGGCTCGCGCCGACCGCGAGGCTCGAGCTCTCGCGGGTCGCTGTCACGAGTTCGACGATGTAGCGGCCGACCGAGGGCTCGACGTGCACGAGCTCCACCGCCGCCTGCATCTCGAGCAGCGTCTCGCGGTCGATCACCTGTGCGAGCGTGATGTCGTCTCCTCGCCGTTCGATCCGGCGGACGAGCATCTCCCATTCGGCATCTGCGTCCGGATAGCCGAAACCGGTGCGGAGGAGGAACCGGTCGAGCTGGGCCTCGGGCAAAGGATACGTGCCTTCGTACTCGATCGGGTTCTGCGTCGCCAGCACGAGAAAGGGTCGCTCGAGCGGCCGGGTAACACCGTCTGTCGTCACCTGTCGCTCCTGCATCGCCTCGAGCAGCGCCGCCTGCGTTTTCGGCGGGGCGCGGTTGATCTCGTCGGCGAGCAGCAGATGGGTGAAGATGGGCCCGGCGCGGAACTCGAAGTCGCTGTCGCGCTGATTCCAGATCGACGACCCGGTCACGTCGGCGGGAAGGAGGTCGGGTGTGAACTGCACGCGGCTGAAGCCGAGCCCGATCGCCTCGGCAAAGGAACGCGCCGTAAGCGTCTTCGCGAGTCCCGGGACATCCTCGAGCAGCACGTGACCGTCGCCGAGGACGCCGAGCAGCACGAGCTCGAGCTGTTCACGCTTGCCGATCACCGCGCGCTCGACCTCGTCGATGAGGCGGCTGCCCAGCTCGGCCAGCTCCCGCAGCTCCATCAGACCTGCTCCAGGGCCGAGACGACACGGTCGAGGTGAGCCGCATCGATCCCTGCCCCGAGGTGCTGTGTCGGCTGTGGTCGATCGGGCCTGACGAGTTCCCAGACGTCGTCGCCGAGCACGGCGTGGGCGCGCTCCGGCTCCCGTTCGAGGTCGATCCCGCGGCGCGACGAGAGCAACCCCGTCGCGAGCTCCACGAGCGGCGGGCGAAGGCGGTAGTGCACGTCGAAGGCAGCAGATCCGGCCATCGAGACCTCGCGCTCGAGGCGTACGAGCGCGCCGGGACGCTCGACCGTGACGAGCGGTTGCCGGAGGCTCGCGGCAAACGGGGACGGTGTGCTCGGGTACGCAGCGCGGATAGCACCCATGAATGCAAGCAGGGCCAGGCCCAGCACGACGAGGAGCCATACGTGCACCTCTAGCTCCGCGCGATCGGGAGCGAGCGCGAGAGCAATGCCGAGCCCGATCGTCGGTAGTGCCAGCAACTCGGTCACCCGCCAGGCGCGCCGCATCAACGGGCCGCCCGCTCGCGTAGCGCGGCCAGGGCCACCGTGCGCTCGTGGTCGGCGAGGATCTCTGCCGCGCGCAAGTCCGCGTGCACCGCCTCGAGCGCTTCGATTGCCTCTTGTTTCATCTCCGGAGCGACATCGTGTGACGAGAACTTCGCCCACGCGAACAGCGCCGTCAAGCGGGAGGTGGCACGCCGACTCACCGTGAGGTCGGAGAAGACGCGCTGCAGGTACTCGTCGGGTGCCTCGGCCGCGCTTCGCGGGAGTCCGTAGGCGGCAAGGGCGTGCTCCATGCGCGCATAGGCGGCGATCACTGCCCGCCGTGGGTCTGCTTCGGCCCGGAGGTCGTCGAGTGTCTCCTCGAGCACGTCGGCGAGGGTCGGCAGAAGCGACTCCGACATCGGCTCGAGTCGGCGCCGACGTGCACGGTAGGAGAGGTACCAGGCAGCTACCGCGACAGCGAGCAACCCGAGAATGACGAGGACGGGGCCGGTTGCGAACTCGGGCTCATAGTCGCCGGGCGCGGTGACGGCGGCGCCGTCCGGGCTCGCCGGGAGGGGCCGGATCCTGGCCGAGATGGGCTGTCGCAGGCCGTCGTCAACCGACAGCCAGCGGACGAACAGTGCGAGCAAGCCGAAGGCGAGCGCGAACCCGAGCACCGACGCCCAGCGGCTGCGGCGGCGTCGGTCAGCGACAGCCTGAGCAACGATCTCCTTGCGAAGCAGGAGGAGGTAGCCCCACACCAGCACGCCGAACACCATCATCAGCAGGAAGAGGCTGAGCAGCACGTCGAGGAAACCGTCGGAGGGGCGGCGGGTACCTCCCGAACCGGCGGGCACCGATCCGGTCGATGCGATCGCGACCGCGACGAGGAGGAGCACCAACGCAGCCAGGCCGAGCAGAGCCCGTCGGCGTGAGCCAATCACGTCGTCAGATGGGGAATCGGAGCTAGTCTCCATCGCCAGATGAGACGTCTTCCGCTCGCGGAGTGTTGGCCACGTCCCTCGGTGATGGGTGTCGTCAACGTCACGCCTGACAGCTTCTCCGACGGCGGAGACAACGTCGATCCTGCGGTCGCCGTGGCGACGGCCCGTCGGCTGCTCGCGGAAGGAGCGGCGCTCGTCGACATCGGCGGCGAGTCGACACGCCCGGGCGCCGACGAGGTGTCGCTCGACGAGGAACTGCGGCGCGTGCTGCCGGTGCTCGAGGGGCTGACGGGACTGCCCGTGTCCATCGACACCTCGAAGGCCGAGGTCGCACGTCGTGCCCTCGAACTGGGTGTTGCTCTCGTGAACGACGTCACCGCGTTGCGTGCCGATCCGGCTCTCGCCGGTGTGATCGCCGACGCGGGCGCGTACGTTTGTTTGCTGCACATGCAGGGAGAGCCTCGCACGATGCAGGTCGAGCCGCGATACGACGACGTCGTCGGAGAGGTGGCCGGCTTTCTCGAAGACCGCCTGGCAGCCGCCGTGGCGGCGGGTATCCCCGAAGAGCACGTGTGCCTCGACCCGGGGATCGGCTTCGGCAAGACACCCGGCCAGAACCTCGAACTGATCCGCGGCCTCGAGCGGATCTGCAGCATCGGGCGACCTGTTCTCGTCGGCCTGTCGCGGAAGAGCACGCTCGCGCGTGTGCTCGGAGATCCGAACGGGCGCGTCGGCAGCACTGCTGCTTCCGTCGGCGCAGCGGTGGCCGCGTTCGACCGCGGCGCCGCGCTCTTCCGCGTCCACGATGTCGCGCCCCACGTGGAGGCCCTGACCGTGGCAGCGGCGGTCGAGCGGGGGAGAGTGGCGTGACGATCGAGCTCCACGGCATCGTTCTCCATGGCTACCACGGTGTCCTCGAGGAGGAGCGGCGCGACGGACAGCGATTCCTGGTCGACGTCGAGTTGGATCTGGAGCACGAGCAGGCCGCCCGCAGCGATGGGATCGAGGACGCCGTTGACTACCGCGGGGTCGTCGAGCGCGTCAGGCAGATCTCGGACGATCGCGTGTATCACCTGCTCGAGGCCTTCGCCGCCGCGATCGCCGATGCGCTGCTCCACGAGTGGCCGGTGACGGCCGTGCGGGTGAGAGTGCGAAAGCCCGACGTCGTGCTCGACCCGCCTGTCGAGTACGCCGCCGTATCGGTCGAGCGCTCGAGGCTGTAAGCCTCGGACGCCAGGCTTCAGCCTGGCGTCGAGCGAAGTGA
>JANOUB010000090.1:0-3886 GCA_031416615.1 Thermoleophilia bacterium | reverse complement strand
CGCCCCGAGACGGTCGACATCGTGCTCAGGAACGGTTCCACCCCGGGCAATGCGCTCGCGGGCGAGGTGATCGCGAACACGTTCCTCGGCTCGGTGACGCGCGTGCGGGTGGTGGACGAGAGCGGGGCGCGGACGCTCACCGCCGATCTCTCGACCGCGGAGGCGGCACTGCTCACCGTCGGCACGAAGGTGGTCGCGAGCTTCCCGCCCGATAGTCCCCGTCTCCTCAGTCTCGCAGACGACCCAGTATTTCCCGTGCCAGATCCGGACGGTCAGTGAACACGCCGTCGGCGCCGATCGTGCGCAGGGCGAGCAGGCGTGACGGCTCGTTGACCGTGTAGACCAGCGCCTTCAGGCCGAGTGCGTGCGCTCTGGCGATGCCGCGAGGCGTGACCCGGGCGTCGTCGAAGCCCGCTGCCCAGGCGACGTCTGCGGCGGCCCGGATCGACGTTCCGACCCCGACGTGCTGCACGGTGCGCAGCGACGGCCGCAACCGCCGCGTCTCGAGGATGGCGCGGCGTGAGAACGAGACGACAACGGCCTCGGGCCCGAGGAGGTTCAGCGTCCGGCTCACGATGTCGTGGCGGCGATAGAGCCAGGGGCTTTTGAGCTCGACCATCACGCCGACCCGTCCTGCGGTCAGTTCGAGCACCTCCTCGAGGGTCGGGATGCCGAGCTCGCGCAGTTCGCCCAGGCTGCGCGCACGAAGGGGCCCGCGGGCAGGGGTGAGCCGGTCGAGCCGCAGGTCGTGGAACACAACGAGGCCACCGTCGCTCGAGGCCTGCACGTCGAACTCGACGTACTCCGCGCCTACGGCAATCGCGCGCTCGAACGCGGCGGGGGTGTTCTCGACCTCGTCGTACGACGCACCGCGGTGCGCGACGACGATCACCCGAGGAGCCGCTCGATCAGAGCGGTGTCGATCGCCGTCACGTGCTCGTCCGCCTGCGCCAGCCGCTCGGGTGGCAGGGTGCCGAGCACCGCGATGACACGGAGGCCGGCGGCCTTCGCCGACGCGATCCCCGCCTCGGTGTCCTCGAACGCGATTACTTCAGTGGGATCGACGCCGAGCCGCTCGAGCGCTCTCAGGTACCCCTCGGGATGCGGCTTGCCGTGCTCGACGTCGTCGGCGGCAACGATTGCTGTGATCTCGGTTGCGAGGTCGGCTGCCTCGACGACCGGCACGATCTCGGCCCGGAATGCGCCGGAGACGATCGCCACCGGGACGCGCGCAGCCGCGTAGCGAACGGCCTCGCGCACCGGTTCGGCCACCGTCGAGCCATCCGCCGCCTCGGTGGTGTAGGACTCGATCCTCTCGTCTACGAGCGAGGCGAGCAGAGGGCCGTCGACGCCGAGCCAGCCACCGATGATCGCCTCCTCCGACAGGCCGGCCAGTTGGCTGTAGTACTGCTCCTCGGTCAGAGGCCGTCCGTGCTGGGCGAAGAGCCGCTGGTAGATCGCGCAGAGCACGGGCTCGTCGTGGGAGAGCGTCCCGTTGAAGTCGAACATGAGGGCACGCACAGTTCCCATCCGGCTCGCAACCCTACTTTCCCCGCACGAGAGACCTGACAGCCGCCGCGATCTCCGCCGGGCCGGGCAAGGTCGCGAGCTCGAGGTCCTTCTGGTACGGGATCGGGTGCGGCGGTGCCCCGACGCGGACGACGGGCGCGTCGAGATCCCAGAAGCAGTGTTCGGCGACGTGCGCCGCGATCTCCGCTCCGAAGCCGCAGAACTGCACCGCCTCGTGCACGACGACGACGCGGTGGGTCTTCGCAACCGACGCCGCGATCGTGTCGGTGTCGAGCGGGACGAGCGTCCTCGGATCGACGACCTCGACGCTCACTCCTTCGGACTCGAGTTCCCTCGCGACCCTGAGCGCGTGGGGAACCATGGCGCCGAGCGCCACCACCGTGACGTCGCTGCCGGGCCGCACGATGTTCGCCTTGCCGAGCTCGATCGCATAGCGCTCTTCCGGTACGAGGGCCGGCTCGCCGAAGAAGAGGAGCTTCTGCTCCAGGAAGATCACCGGGTTGTCGTCCTGGATCGCCGCGGCGAGCAGGCCCTTCGCAGCGAACGGATTCGACGGCATGACGACGACCAGTCCCGGGATGTGGGCAAAAAGCGCCTCGAGGCTCTGCGAGTGCTGGGCGCCGAGGCGCACACCGCCGCCCGACACCATGCGGAGCACGAGAGGCACGTTCGGCGTGCCGCCCATCATGAACCGCAGCTTCGCCGCCTGGTTCATGATCTGGTCGAACGCGACCCCCGCGAAGTCGGAGAACTGGAGCTCGACGACCGGGCGCAGGCCGGTCAGCGCAGCACCGATGCCGCAGCCGACGAAGCCGCTCTCGGTCAGAGGGGTGTCCCGGATGCGATCGGCTCCATAGCGCTCGTAGAGGCCTTCGGTCGCCCGGAACAGGCCGCCTACGCGGCCGATGTCCTCTCCCATCACGATCACGTCGGGGTCGGCGGCGAGCTCGAGGTCGAGTGCCTCGCGGATCGCCGCCACGAATCCGAGGGCGCGGCCGCCCGGCTCCGGTGGCGCCGGGTAGTGCCGGTGCGGGCCGAAGACCGACGGCAGCAGATCGTCGGCGCTCGCGTCCTCGTCGGTGAGCGCGGCTTCCACTGCGGCCTCGACCTCGGCCTCGACGTCACGGCGGATCGCAGTGACCCGGTCGTCGTCGAGCTCTCCGGCCTCGCGCAGGAGAGCCTCGAACCGCGGCAACGGATCCTTCGGCTCCCACTCCGCGAGCACGGCCGGATCCCGGACGTCGGGGAGGTTCGCCCGCATCGAGTGCTGCATCCGGCGGAACGTCTTCATCTCCAGGAACGAGGGGCCGTCACCGGCGCGAGCGACCTCGAGCGCCCGGGCCACCGCGTCCTCGACGGCCAGCAGATCGTTGCCGTCGACGACCTCTCCGGGCATTCCGTACCCGGCCGCGCGGTCTGCCAGATCCTCGACCGCCCGCAACGTTCGCCAGTCGGCCGAGAGGGCGAACTGGTTGTTCTCGCAGATGAAGACGACCGGCAGCTTCCAGGTTGCCGCCAGGTTCATCCCCTCGTGGACTGCACCCTGCCCGGCGGCCCCGTCACCGAAGAAGGTGACCGCGGCCTGCCCGGTGCCCCGTAGTCTCGCCGTCAGCGCGGCACCGCAGGCGTGCGGGATGCCGGCGCCGACGATGCCGTTGCAGCCGAGGATGTCGAGGGAGAGGTCGGCGATGTGCATGGAGCCGCCGAGTCCCTTGCAGTAACCGGTGCGCTTGCCGAACATCTCGGCCATCATCCGCCGCAGATCCGCTCCTGCCGCGATCAGGTGCCCGTGGGAGCGGTGGTGCCCGACGAGGTAGTCCGTCTCCCGCATCACGCCCGCGGCGCCCACGGCGATCGCCTCCTGGCCCACGCAACTGTGGGCTGTCCCGAAGATCACGCCCTGCTGGAAGAGCTCGGCCGCCCGCTCCTCGAAGGTGCGGATGAGCTGCATCAGCCGGTACTGCTCCAGCAGAGGCGGCCGCCCGGGCGGCCGCTCCGCCAGGGTCGAGGTGGCGTCAGGCGGCGACACGGGGTTGACCAGGTGGGCGCTCGTGGAGCTCGAACACGTATCCGTCGGGATCGAGCGAGGAGAGGCTCTTCCCACCCTTGTTCGCGCCGCTCGTCATCTCGACCGGGCCGCCGACGATCGCCCATGTCGCTGCCATCGTTGCTGGAGCCTCCATATGCGCGATGCTACTCGGAGAAACCACCGCCCTCGACAGTCGGACAGGAGGAACATGTGCTCCTACTAGCGGATCGGGTCGCATTCGTGACGGGTGCCGGCAGCGGCATCGGCCGGGAGATCGCCGAGGTCTTCGCCCGCGAGGGCGCCCGCATCGCAGCCTTCGACCGGTCA
>JANOUB010000089.1:0-12697 GCA_031416615.1 Thermoleophilia bacterium | reverse complement strand
GCGCGAAGAGCTCTTCGGACCCCTCGGCGTCACCAACATCCGGACGTTCGTCGACCCTCAGAACCCGACCCGCGTGGCGGTGCTGATGGACGTTGCCGACATGGACGCCGTCATGGCCGCGATGCAGACCGAGGCGATGGCCGACGCGATGGCGTATGACGGCGTGCTGGCCGACACCCTGGTGATCCTCGTCGAGGCGTAGCTCCGTTTTTCAGAAGCCGAGCGAGCAGATCGCCGCGCCGATGCTCGCTCGGTCGGGCTCGAGCCTGGATCCACCGTGTTGCGTGATCACGAGGCGCTCGTCCGGGTCACAAGGACGCGCGGGGAAGGGGTCGTGCAGGCCGGGTGCCTGGATGATCCCTTTCCCGCGCGGAGCGCCCCGTCCGAGTGGGAGCGCCCGGCAGGGAAGAAACAGAGCCGAACCCGGGCGGGGAGCGTCCTCGAGGCCCTTCGGTACGGAGATGCAACGCCCGCGCGAAACGTGGGATCCAGGCTGAGAGCAGCGGTATGACGTATCCGACGGGTAACGCCGCGTTGGAGTGCGACGCGTAGTCGCGCGCTCAGGCGTCATTGTTCAGCAGCCGGGCGGGATCGAACACGTCGAGAAACGGGACGTTTTCGCCTCCAACGGCCCGCGCCACAAGCTCGCCACAGGCGAAGCCGAGCACGTTGCCGTGGCCCGAATAGCCACCCGCGGCCCAGACGTTCTCGAGTCCCGGCACCCGGCCTACCACCGGTAGGAAGTCCATCACCATGCCGAAGATGCCGGCCCAGGCGTAGTCGACCCGTAGCTCGCGTCCGAGCAGGCCGTTGACGAACTCGTGGAGAGCCCTCTGCACGGGCTCGGTCAGCTGCTCGTCCGCGGTGAATTCCGTGTCGAAGGAGACGTCGCGGAAGCCACCGGCGACGATCCGCCCGTCCTCGGCCTGGTGCCAGTAGTCGTAGCCGTGGCGGCCGTAATGCGGCACCTCGAAAAGGCGCTCGGGGATCGGCTCCGTCGCTATCACCTGCCCGCGCGTCGGGATGATCAGCCCCTCGATCGAGCCAAGCAGCCCGCTCGGGTAACCGTCGGTGCAGACGACCACGGTGACACTGTCGAGCTCGTCGAGGGATGAGACGTAGGTGTGCTCGCGGATCTCCACGCCTGCCTCGGCTGCGAGGCCCGCAAGCCGCCGCACCCTGCGGGCAGGCTGCAGCACGCCGTCGGGAACATGACGGAGCGCCGCAGTGAAGCGGCCCCCGAGCGGCAGCTCGGAGCCATCGAGCCATTCGGCAGCGAAGCCCGCCGCGACCAGGGCCTCGTACTCTGTCCGGAGCTCGTCGCGCTCCTCCTCGTCGACCGCGATCCTCAGCGATCCGACTCGCCGGAAGGCGTCGCCCGCGAGTGCCTCGATGGTGTCGAGCGCGTGTTCCGTCCAGGCCCGTCATCGCCCGGGCACTCTGCTCGCCGACGGACGCGGCGGTGATATCGAACGGGGCCGGCATGCCGCGGAGGGCGAAGCCGCCGTTGCGGCCGCTCGCACCTTCCGCCACCCCGCGTGCGTCGCAGAGGCGTACGCGCTTACCGGCCTGCGCCAGGCGCAGTGCCGCTGAGCAGCCGGTCACTCCCGCGCCGACAACGACGATGTCGGGGTCGTCAACGACCGCCACCGTGCGAGGTGGGGCCGGCTCGCTGAGCCAGTACGAGGCCATGCGCGGATCCTACGGATGTAGCGAAGACCGCGAGGCCCGAGAGGCTAGGATCCAGCCGGGGCGCCTGCCCTCCTCGAGCATGACCCGGATCGCCCACTCCGAACGCGAGATCCCCCCGCGAGGCCCTCGCCGCAGGGGTGCTGCACTGGATGTACGTCGTGTATCTCGCCGCCTGCACTACCGCGTATCTCGTTCCCTCAAGCCTCGGTGAGAACATCGCACGGCTGCGGTATGCGGGAGCGTTGCTCGCTGGGGGCCGATCCGGCCTGCGCGTCGCGTTCAGGTCAGCCCACACGACGATCTACGCCGTTCCCTCCCCCCGGGCGATCGTGACCGGGCCGGGAAGCGCCCGCGTGCTTGCTCTGGGACAGAACAGGATCACCGTTGCTCTCGGGCGGCCCGGCCGCTACCGCATCGCCACGAACTGGTCGCCGTACTGGCGTACCGGGACAGGGTGCCTCTCGAAGGGCACAGACGGCACCGTAAGGCTCTCGACGCCACGTGCCGGAGTCGTGCGCCTCGACCTCTCGATCAACGCACACGGTGCTCTGGCGGCGCTCGCAGGCGGCTCGAAGTCGAGTTGCGCGCACGGGTTTCCGCCCAGGCCGTGAGCGCCAGGCAGCCGAGTGCCCCGTACCCGAGCACATCGACGGGCGTGTCGTTGACCGCGAGCGAGATCCCGATCGCGACGAGCATTGCCATGATCGCGGGCTCGTCCCGTCCCCTGATGCCGAGCCAGACGAGGCCGCCGAGCGACAGCAGGCAGAGGAACGCAGTATGGGTGGCGGAGGTTGCGCCCGCCCACGAGATCCTGAGGCGCCGATCGAGGTCGTCGAAGAGCGTGCCGGGACCTCCGCCGACGGCATCGGTCACATGACTCGCGCCGCCGAGTAGCGCGTCGATGCCGACGATCGCGAGACCGACTGCGATCACGCCTGCCACTCCGGCGCCGACCCTGGCAGGCGTGAGCCTCACACGCTCGAGCCCTGCGAGGAGCACGGCAAACGCCGACGCGACGACGAGAAGCCCACCCCCGTCCGCCCCGGTCCGGCTCCACCCGATCGTCACGAGAAGCAGCAACCCGATGGCCATGGCACCTGCCGCGCCGGCCAGAGCCGCAGCCGCGAGCGACGGCGCCAGCAGCAGCGTCTCGACCTGGTTCGTGACGCCGTAGAACCGGCCGCCACCGTCCGGATGCGGCCCGATCGCCGCCAGCGCGTTTACCTCCGGCCAGACTGCCAGGGCGGCGAGGAACGCGACGAGGAAACAGACGACGGCAGGGACGAGCACCTCGCGACGGAGGCCGAGGAGGAACGATCCGACCCCTGTGAGGAGTGCGAATGCGACGACAACCGTCGCAGGGTCATCGACGCCGATGGCGCGCAACGAGAGCGCCCCCGTCAGCGCTACGGGAGCGACGAGCAGAGCAGCCCGACCGGCGATCGCCGAGTGCGCGAGCACACCGAGCGCGGCGAACGCAACGAGCCAGCCCACGAGCACCAGCGTCGCCCCCGTCCTCGCGTCGTGGGCACGGGTGAGCCGGACGTCGAGGCGTGTCAGCGTCGCCACCGCGTCGGCGGCCGCGCGGGCCCGAATCGGTGGTCTCGCGCCCGCAGCGATCGCGACGGCAGTGGGCGCGATGTCGGCGAGGGAGACGAGCCCGTCGATCCGCGTCGAGCCCGACACGAGCAGGCCGCGGTACCCCGGTCCGACGATCGCGACGGGGTATCGCACGACGTTGTGGTGAGACCCGGCCGGCGGAAGCGCGAGGTAGATCGTCGTCTCGGCAGGTACCTCTGCGAGCCGCAGGATCGCCTGGCCATCGAGATCGACGAGTGACGACACAACCCGCCCACGAACGAGGGACGCGAGTGCACGCTCGCGGGTAACCGTGGCGCCGGCACCGGGCACGAAGAGGCCGACCGCACCCCGATCGGCGTACGACTCGGGCGCAAACCTCGGCACGACGATGACGGCGACCGGGCGGTCGGCGGCAGTCGCGGCCGGAGCTGCAACGGCGGCGCCCGCGGCGAGAAGCGCGAGAACGGCCGTGAGGCTCCCGTGGCGGCGTGAAGTGCGGCGCGCGGCCCGGGTCTGGTCGAGGAGCACGCGCGGATGGTACTGGCGAGGCTCATCGGCTCACCGCTTGATCGCCGCCCGGTAGACGTCTTCGCCTTGCTGACGGGGCCTCGATGTCGATCAGCGCGGCTTTGGAAACGGGGCGGCTCCAACGCCAGTCCGGGCGCCGTTGACCTGTCATGCTGGCGCCGAGAGGCTCAGAGCACATGAAAATCAGGGAGGAGCGGCGACGAACGAGACACCCGAGAGGCGATCGACCGTCGTCCTGGTCGGTACGCTGGATACGAAGGGTCACGAGTATGCCTTCGTGCGCGACCGGATCAGGGCGCGCGGCGTAGATGTGGTGCTTGTCGACGCGGGGATTCTGGGCGAGCCGCTCACCGAGCCCGACTTCACCCGCCAGGAGGTCGCTGCGGCGGCGGGCGCCGACGTGCAGGCCCTCGCCGATGCAGGCGACCGCAGCGCGGCCATCGAGGTGATGGCGCGCGGGGCAGCGGAGATCGTGCTTCGGCTGCATGCTGAGGGTCGACTCGACGCGATCGGCGCTCTCGGGGGCACAGGCGGCACCGCGCTCGCCACTCACGCGATGCGGCGACTGCCGATCGGCGTGCCGAAGCTGATGCTCTCCACCGTCGCGTCGGGCGACACGAGCCCGTATGTCGGCTCGGTGGACGTGACGATGACGTACTCCGTCGTGGATATCGCCGGGATCAACCGGATCTCGGTGCGGATCCTGGCCAACGCCGCCGGCACGCTCGTCGGCATGGCCACCGAGCCGGTGCCGGAGCTCGACGAGGAGCGCCCGCTCATCGTGGCCTCCATGTGGGGCGTCACGACGCCGTGTGTGACGACGGCCCGAGAGCACCTCGAAGAGCTCGGCTACGACGTGCTCGTCTTCCACCAGACCGGAACCGGCGGTCACTCGATGGAGGAACTGATGAAGACAGGCCTCGTCGAGGGCGTACTGGACGTCACGACGACAGAGCTCGTCGGAGAGCTTGCAGGTGGCGTCTGGCCTGCAGGCCTCGAGCGGCTCGAGGTCGCAGGGCGACTGGGGATCCCCCAGGTCGTCTCTCTCGGCGCGCTCGACTTGATAGCCCTCGGGCCTCCGGACGCGCTTCCGGAGCGCTTCCGTTCTCGCTGGATCTACCGGCACGACGACCATGTTGCTGCGGCGCGGACGACGTCCGAGGAATGCGCCTCGCTCGCGAAGGTCATCGCACGGAAGCTCAACGCCGCCACCGGGCCTGTGGCGCTGTTCGTGCCGCTGCGCGGCTTCTCCCCGCTATCCGTTCCCGGAGCCGAGTTCCACGACGCGGCGGCGGACGCCGCGCTCGTCGAGGGGCTTCGCGAGTTGATCGACCCTGAACGCGTGGAGATCCATGAGGTCGAGTGCGATATCAACGACCCCGAGCTCGCCGTCGCGATGGCTGAACGTCTGCACGCACTCGTGGCCGGGTGACGCGCTGCCCGCGCCGATGACGACGCTGATCGGGCGCGAGGGGAGCGTCGCCGAGGCTGTAGCCCTCCTGTCCCGGGACGACGTCCGGCTGCTCACGATCACCGGCCCGGGAGGGATCGGGAAGACGCGTCTGGCGGAAGCGGTCGCCTCGGCGGCGGCGGAGCAGTTCGCGGACGGCGTCGTCCTCGTGCAGCTCCAGTCGGTCAGGGACTCCAGCCACGTGATCGCCACGATCGCGCGGACGCTCGGACTGTTCGACGGCGAGGGCGATCTCGAGCAACGTCTCGTTGCCCATCTCGAGGGGCGTCGCCTCCAGCTCGTCGTCGACAACTTCGAGCAGGTCGTCGACGCCGCCCCCTCGCTCGCGGCGATCGTCGCCGCGAGCCCCAGCTTGAAGGTTGCAGTGACGAGCCGGACACGGTTGCGCGTCGCCGGGGAGCAGGAGCTCCCCCTCGAGCCGCTCACGCGCGACGACGCCGTCAGCCTGTTCCTGGAACGGGCACGCGCTGTGCGCCCGGACTTCCAGCCGGACGAGGCCGGCCAGGACGCAATCGCCGAGATCTGCGGCGAGCTCGACTGCCTGCCACTCGCGATCGAACTGGCCGCGGCGCGCGTCAAGCTGCTGTCTCCCACGACGATGCTCGGTCGTCTGGAGCGCCGCCTCGAGCTCCTCACTTCAGGGTCGCGGGATGCACCTGCCCGGCATCGAGCACTCCGCGACACGATCGGTTGGAGCTTCGAGCTCCTCGACAACAACGAGAGGACGCTGTTCCGTCGCCTCTCCGTCTTCGCCGGAGGATGCACGCTGGAGGCGGTCGAGAAGGTGTGCGACGGGGATCTCGAGACCCTCGGCTCACTCGTCGACGAGAGCCTCGTCCGCGTCGATCATGGGCGATTCGGGATGCTCGAAACGATCCGCGAGTACGCGGGCGAATTGCTCGGCGCCAGCGTGGAGGCGGACGATGTCCGACGCGCGCACGCCGACCACTACCTTCGCCTTGCTCGGGCTGCTGGGCCAAGCTCGGCCGCCTCCGACCAAGCGATGTGGCGGGCGACGCTCGAGATCGACCACGACAACCTCCGCGCCGCCCTGCGCTTCTCGCTCGACGCGGGAGACGCGGCGACGGCGCTGCAGCTGGGCGCCTCTTTGTGGCGCTTCTGGTTCGAGCGTGGCTACCTGAGCGAGGGCCGGCTCTGGCTCGACGCGTCACTCGCCGCTTCATCCGAGGCGTCGTCGACACGCGCCCGGGCGCTGAGCGGGAACGGCGTCCTCGCGCATTACCAGGGCGACTACGACCGGGCCGAGGAGCTCTGCCAGGACGCACTCGAACTCGCTCGTTCACTCGACGACGCCAGGGGCGTCGCGGAGGCATATACGGGAATCGCGCTGGTGCGAAGGACGCGCGGGGACTGCCCGGAGGCGGAGACGCTCTTTCGAGAGGCCCTGGCCGTCTACGAAGGCCTCGGCGAGGAGGAGGGGATTGCGCGGACGCTCGACCGGCTCGCGATGAACCTCGTGGTCGGCGGAGACATGGATCGTGCCCGGCCGCTCTTCGAGCGCAGCCTGGGGCTGTTCCGGCGACTCGGCGACTCGCACGGCATCGCGCTCGGACTCTACGGGCTGGCTCTCACCCGTCCCGCCGGCGCTCACGTCGCGGCACAGGCGCAGGCTGCCGAGAGCCTCGACATCCTGCGCGCGGTCGGCGACCGCCGTACCTTCGGCAAGGTGCTCTGGAACGTCGCGGACATCAACGCCGACCTCGGTGACGCCGAGACGGCCGCGGCGCAGTTCGAGGAGTCGTTGACGCTCTTCATCGAGTTCGGCGATCGCTGGTTCTGCGGGCTCGTGCTCGAGTCGGCAGCATTCCTGGCCGCCGGGGTCGGCGATGCCGAGCGAGCCGGCCGCCTTCTCGGCGCGGCCGATGCGATCTGGGTGGCAATTGGAGTCCCGCTTCTCGGGTTGTTTCGCGAGCGTCATGACCGGGTGCTCGGCGAGGTGCGCAACCGTCTGGGCGAGGGCGGTTTCACTGCAGAGTGGGACGAGGGCAGGCGGGTTCCGATTGGCGCCGCGGTCGAGTTCGTCGCCCCGGCGCGCACGGGCGCCCGCGTCGATTCCCCGGACGGTCTGACAACTCGCGAGATCGACGTGCTGGCGCTGGTCGCCACGGGGCGTACAGACGCGGAGGTGGCGGAGAAACTCGTCGTGAGCCTCCGCACCGTCCACGCCCACCTCCGTTCGATCTACCGCAAGCTCGACGTGCACACGCGAAGCGCCGCAACGCGCTACGCACTCGAGCACGGCCTCGCTGCCTAGCCCGCCTGCGAAGTTCGGCATTGCAGTTAGGCAGTTGTGCCGATGTGGCGCGCCCCACGCCGCTCTACCGTCAGGCCATGAAGATCAACGACCCGATCGACAATCCGACGGAGGCAACCATGAGCGACACCACCATCTCACGCTACGGCTTCGAACCGACGGCCGCGTTCGCCACGACCCGCGCCGGCGCCGAGCGAAGAGCCCGCGAGGCTGCAGCCACCGCGGCATCGGATCGCGGACGGTCGGACACGGCCCCGCACCTGCTCCGCAGGCTTGCCACCCTTCTCACCGGGTCATCCTCGTAGCGACCGGCAGACCCGCCATTCGGGGTAGTGACCGATGAACGAGCACATCGTCCCCGCCCCGTCTGGCGGCCATGCTGCGCGACCTCACGCTCGATCGCCCAGCGCGTCGCCTCGCTCCGAGACCCCGACCGGATGGCACTGGCAAGGCTCATCGTCTCACCGTGCCATCGTTGCCCGGTAGACGCCGTCTCCTTCGCTGATCCGGCCTGCGAGCTCCAGCTCGATCAGGGCTGCGGCAACGTCGCCGGGAGCGATCCCGGACGATCGCGCCAGCTCGTCGATGCTCGCAGGGCTCTCGGCCAGGCGTTCGAGCAACCTCCCCGTGAGCCCACCGGGCGACTCGGGGAGAGCAACGACGCACTCGATCCCGTACACCTCGAGCACGTCGGCTGCGGCGGTCACCGGCGTCGCTCCGAGCCGCAGCAGTGCGTTCGATCCGGCCGAGACGGAGGAGGTGATCTCGCCAGGAACCACCATCACCTCGCGCCCGTCTTCGAGAGCGAAGTCCGCCGTGATCAGCGCACCCGACCGTTCGCGCGCCTCGACGACCACGGTGGCAGTACACAAGCCGGCGATGATCCGGTTGCGCGCCGGAAACCGCCATGGAGCCGGCTCCACACCCGCCTCGTACTCCGAGACGATCAGCCCTCTCTGAACGATTCGGCTCGCGAGATCGCGGTGGGCGGCCGGGTAGTCGCGGTCGATCCCGCAGCCGAGCACCGCAACCGTTACTCCACCGGCATCGAGCGCTCCTCTGTGAGCCTCGCTGTCGATACCGCGCGCCATCCCGCTCACGACCACGAGCCCTGCTGCGGCAAGCTCGCGTCCGAGGGTTCTGGCGACCGACCGCCCGTACGACGAGCACGCTCGGGCACCGACGATCGCGACCGACGGTCGCTCGAGCAACTCCGGCGCAGCCTCCCCCCGGAGCCAGAGCACGGCCGGCGGGTCGGGGATCTCCCGGAGGAGCGGCGGGTACGGGACGGCACCACGCCGGAGACGGCGAATGGTCATGCTACGGGTAGCCCCACGGGCGAGCGGTACGAAAGTGCCTCGGCAAGATGCTCCGGCAGGACGGCATCGGCCCCGGCGAGTGCCGCGATGGTGCGGGCAACCCGCGCCACCCGAGCGCGCCCCCGCCCCGAGAGCGGCACCCGGTCGACCGCGCGGTCGAGTAGCGCAGACGCCGCCTCAGTCCGACGGAGCACATCGCCGTCGCGCAGTCGCTCGCGGGCCGCGACAACACGTGCTCTCACCTTCGCCGAGGGTTCTCCCGGCGGCGCCGCGAGTTCCTCGGCACGCGGCCTCGGCATCGCGACCACGAGGTCGAAGCGGTCGAGCAACGCGCGTGACACCTTCTCCCGGTAGGCAGAGATCCGCTGCGGGCTGCACCCGCAATCGGCTGCCGGATCTCCCCGCCCGCCACAGGGGCACAGGTTCATCGTGGCGACGAGTCGAAACCGTGCCGGAAAGAGCGCATGCCCGCCGACGCGGGCGACCGAGACGACGCCATCCTCGAGCGGCTGCCGCAACGACTCGAGCACGGGCCGGGGGAACTCGGGCAGCTCATCGAGAAGCAGGACACCGCGGTGGGCCAGGCTTGCCTCGCCCGGTCGCGGTATGGCGCCGCCGCCAACGATTGCCGCCGCCGAAGCACCGTGATGGGGCGCGCGGAATGGAGGTGTGAGCATGATCGGCCGCCCCGCCGGCAGGGTTCCTGCGACCGAGTGGATGCGCGTCACTTCGAGGGCCTCGTCGCGGGTGAGTGGCGGCAGAATGCTCGGCAGTCGCCGCGCAAGCATCGTCTTGCCGGTGCCTGGCGGGCCCGCCAGGAGGACGTTGTGGTCTCCTGCCGCTGCAAGCTCGAGCGCCCGTCGCCCACGCTCCTGGCCACGAACCTCGCCAAGGTCGGGCAGGAACGGCTCCTCGAGCTCGTCGCTGCCCGGCGGGGTGGCGAACGAGATGTCCTCCTCGCCGCGAAGGTAGGCGACCGCCTCCGCCAGGTGGCGAACCGGGACGACGTCGATACCGGCCAGAGCTGCCTCGGACGCCGACTCGGCGGCACAGAGCAGGAGCTTCAGGCCCGCCCGGCGAGCGCCCTCGGCGACCGCGATCGTGCCGGCGACGGGACGAACGCGGCCGTCAAGTGAGAGCTCGCCCACGCACGCATACTCGAGCAGGCGGGCAGGAGGGAGCTCGTGTGAGCCTGCGAGAAGCGCGAGAGCGATCGGAAGGTCGAATCCCGATCCCTCTTTGCGCAGCGCCGCCGGCGCAAGGTTGACCGTGATTCGGTGCCGAGCAGGCCAGGGCAGCATCGAGTTGATGATGCCGCTGTGCACCCGGTGCTTGGCTTCCTGGCAGGCACGGTCGGCGAGCCCGACAATCGAAAACGCAGGGAGATCGGCCGCGAGGAGGTGCGCTTCGACGTCGACTCGGCGAGGCTCGAGCCCGATGACAGCGGAGGTGATGGCACGTGCAACCACCCCTCCGACGCTACGTCGAAACCTGTGCCGTGTCTGTGCCGATTCTGCGCCGGAAGGGTGACGTTTGGCACTTCGCCAGGCCGCTTCAGGCGATCAATCGGAAGCGAGATACGAACTCGTCCCCCCGCCAAGATGCTGCTGCAGCCTCGACGCCAAACCCGGGAGACCGGCTGAAGCCGGTCACCGGACGGCGCACCTCAACGCGCGACGGCGACGAGGATCGACTCGTAGTACTCGCCTGCGCGCCGGCCGGTGCGGCGGTTCACGTGCCGTTCGTGGCGGTCGACGAGGCGCAGCCCGGCCCGTTGCAGAATCTGGGGGTAGAGATCGCGGCGGTCGTTGACGACGATGCACAGCCGTCCGCCGAGTACGAGCGACGACCGTACGTTTGCGAAGACGGCCGCGATACCGCCGACGTACTCCTCGATTGCTGCCCGGCTCGTACCGCGGGCAGGGCGGCCGAGCTCGAGGTCGCGCCGCTCGTCGACGCCCAGCAACTCATATGCGTACCGGTGCTGCTCGTGGTAGTCGATCAGGCCGGGATACGGCGGCGAGGTGATGACGCCGTCGTAGGGGCCCTCGAGGTCGATCACCCGCGCGTCACCGTGCAGCGTCCGGGCGACGCAGCCGTCGGCTCTGGCCGCAGCAAACGTCTCGATCCGATCGAGCGTATCGAGCGTGTAGCGCAACAGGAACCGCCGCGCGGCTTCGACCGGCCTGCATTCGCGCCGGTGCTTGAAGCACCAGTACGGCTCGAGTTGAGGCTCGCGTGGGAAGTCCAGGTCGAAATGGGCCGTGCGTCGAGCCGACCGAGCCGACCGGGCGAGCACGATACGCAGCACGTCGGCAGAGCCGACCTGATCGACGAGGGTGCGGAAATGGAGCAGTTCCTCCGCCGCCGCTGGCGCGTACCACGCGCGCACGTAGGCAGATGCCGCACGCGGGTACCGTCCGCGAGGCTCGAACGCCTCCGCCTCCGCGTGAGCCCAGAGGAGATCGCGGCGCAGAGCGTCGCGGTTGTACGGTCGCGTCTTGACGCGCGCGAGCAGCGCGTTGAAGCCGGCAATGTCAACGCCGGTCGCGTCGTAGCCCGACTCGAGCGCCTGCACGAGTGTTGTGCCCGAGCCTGCGAAAGGATCGAGCACCCGGCCTCCGGCGGGGACGTGCCGGTCGAGCAGCGTCTCGACGAGTTGCGGGATGAACTTGCCGAGGTACGGGTGCAGCCGGTGAACGTGCTTCGTCCGTTCGCGCTCCGGCAGCGTCGCCTCCGACCAGGACAACTCGAGGTCGTGCGCCCGGTAGAGCGCTTCCTGGGTGGCCGCCACGGCACCGGTTTCGCCGCCGCGGGCGGGTTTCCTCGCTCCTTCCCCCGAGAAGGCGCTCGCGGCGACTGCGGAACCGCTCGGTCGGGGAAGGAGCCGCATTTCAGGCTTGGTTCGGTGCGCACTCCCCCGCCGGCTCCGCCACGTCTACCGACTCGAGTCTGACCGGAGGAGTCACGTATCGTCGGTCAGGGAAGTGGGAATACGGGTCAGGTGCCCCTCGTCGACCGCGACCACCTCGAACCCCACCCGAACGTAGGCCGCCTGCGGGTTCCGCGAGAGCCACACCTGGGCAGCGCGACGAACACGCCGCCGCTTCTCCGCGTCGACTGCGCCGACGGCGCCTCCGAAGCCCTGGTTCCGCCGCTGCTTGACCTCGACGAACGTGAGGTCACGTCCCCGCCGGACGATCAGATCGAGTTCGTTGCGACCGGCGCGGACGTTCGTCCCGAGGATTCGGTAGCCGCGCAGGCGGTAATGCCAGAGCGCCCGCCGTTCACCCGCGTTCAACCTGGAGCCACCGGTTCGCGTGATCGCGAGGCGCTCGTGCGGGTCGTCAGGACGCGCGGGGAGCGTTCTCGAGAGCCTTCGGTACGGAGCTGAAACGCCCGCGCGAAACGGTGTCTCCAGGTCATGCCGCCGCGGGCTCGACCGCGTAACACTTCGCCGCGTACGACAGCCGGTGCTGCGCGCACGGCCCGTGGGCGCGCACGGCAGCCGAGTGCACGGGCGTGATGTAGCCGACGTGCCGTGAGAACCCGTAGTGCGGGTACAGCGCGTCGAGCCGTCGCATGATCCGGTCGCGTGTCACCTTGGCGACGATCGAGGCCGCGGCGATAGCGGCGCTCCGCGTGTCGCCGTCGATGACGGCGCGGTGCGGCGGTGCGAGCGGGCCCAGTTCGAAGCCGTCCACGAGGCATGCGTCCGCCCGGGGCGCGAGGTCGCTCAGCACGGCGCGGAGCCCCCAGAGGTTCGAGCGGTGTAGGCCGTGCCGATCGATGTCGCAGGCCGGGATGACGCGCACCGAGACGTGGGCGGCC
>JANOUB010000088.1:0-1890 GCA_031416615.1 Thermoleophilia bacterium | reverse complement strand
GGGATCGACGTGGGAAAGATCGGTCATCGCGGCTGCCCTCAGTCCGGCCCGTTCCCTCGGTGGATCGCAGCAGAGAGCCCCCTGTTCGCTGCCGCGCGGGTCGCAACGGGCTCAGCCTGGATCCACCGTTTTGCGCGGGCGTTGCATCTCCGTACCCAAGGCGCGCCAGGGGCGCTCCCCGTCCGGGTTGGGCCCCGTTTCTTCTCTGTCGGGTGGTCCCACCCGGACGGTGCGCTCCGTGGGGGGAAGGGGTAATACAGGCGCCCGGCCTGCATGATCCCTTCCCCGCACGCCCTGACGACCCGGACGAGCGCCTCGCGATCACGCAAAACGGTGGATCCAGGCTCAATACCTCGCTGGGCGGGCCCGGTACCTCTCGGGAGCCGCATCGTCCTCACCTCGCCATGGTACTCAGTCTGGGCGCTCCGCCAGGGTCACCTGCACCACGCGGCGGCTCGTGCCTCCACGCAGCACCGTGAAAGCGACGCGCTGGCCTGCCGCGAGCGCTGTGACCGCACGCGAGACATCCTGCGCGCTCGCCACGGGCCTGTCGCCGATTCTCACGATCAGATCGCCGCCGAGAGACACCTGGAGGCCGTTGTAGCCCTCCACGCGCGTGCCGCCGCGTAGGCCCGCTCGGGCGGCCGGTGTGCCGGGCTCGACCTTGGCGACGAGGGCGCCGTGACGCGTGGCGAAACCGAACTTCCTGGCGAGGCCGGGCGTGACGTTCTGGGTGGTGATACCGACGTACGCGTACGAGACCCGCCCCGTTCGCACGAGTTGTTCGAGCGCCCGGCGCGCGGTGTCGATCGGGATCGCGAAGCCAACCCCTTCCGCAGTGCCGCTCGTCGAGCGAATCTGCGCGTTGATCCCGATCACCCGGCCTCTGGCATCGAAGAGCGGCCCACCCGAGTTGCCCCGGTTGATCGGCGCGTCGGTCTGGATCGCGTCCGAGACGCTGTAGCCGGACGTGAGCGAGTCGATGGTCCGATCGGTCGCCGAGACGACACCGACCGAGAGCGAGCTCTGCTCGTTGAAGGGGCTACCGATGGCGGCGACAGGGGTGCCGACGACGACGGTCGCTGAGTTGCCGAGCGGCAACGGCTGCAGGGCATGGCCTCGGGGATCGACCCGGACGACGGCAACGTCGCTGAACAGGTCCCAGCCGACGATCCTCGCCGGGACGCGATCGCGATCCTTGAACTCCACATACAGCTTGTCGGCGCCACGAACGTCCCGCCCTGCTGCCTCGGCGACATTGGTGACGACATGCGCGTTCGTGAGGATCGTGCCCTTCGCATCGACGACGAAGCCGGAGCCCTGCGACTGGCCATCGGGGCCGAAATCTGCGTAGAGCGTGACCACACCGGGCGCACGTTGGGCGTAGATCGCGGCCGGGTCGAAGCCGTTACCGACCGCCGGCACGGCAACAGCCGACCTGGCGGCGTCGGTGATCGCACGCTCGACGACGACCGTGGTGGTGTCACGGCCCGCCAGCCCCGTTATGTTCTCGAGCGCGAGGGCGGCCGCCGCACCGAGAATCGCGGCGACGGCGGCAATGGCGAAGGTCTGCGGGCGCACGCCGTTCACTGTACCCGGGCGCACCCGTGAAGCCGTTCAGGGGGAGGCGTGGAACCGCCGCCGTTTCCACGTGGAAACGGTGACAACGCTTCACCTCGACCCGGGTTCTGAGCCTGGATCCACCGTTTTGCGTGATCGCGAGGCGCTCGTCCGGGTCGTCAGGACGTGCGGGGAGCGGCCTGGTGGCCCTTCGGTACGGAGATGCAACGGCCGCGCAAAACGGTGGATCCAGGCTCAGCCTTGAGGTTGCAGCGGCGCATCCGCCGCCGGTAGCTCGAGGGTGAAGGCGGTCGCACCAGGACGGCTTGC
>JANOUB010000087.1:0-7528 GCA_031416615.1 Thermoleophilia bacterium | reverse complement strand
CTTTGCCGCGCCGCCGCCTCCGCCGCCGCCCCCCCCCCCCCCCCCCCCGCCCCCCCCCCCCCCCCCCCCCCCCCCCAAAGTACCCCGCGCGGGGGGGGTTACGGGCGCCCCCCGGGGGCCCCCCCCCCCCCCCCCCCCCCCCCCCACCCCGGTGACCCGGCGCCAGGCCGGGGACGCCAGGCTTCAGCCTGGCGTCGAGCAAAGTGCGGCACGCGTTCGTAGCAGACGTGCGACGCCAGGCTGAAGCCTGGCGTCGAAGCCGCCCCAACGCCGCCAGCCCGATATCCTCACACGGTGCCACTGTTCTCCAGCAAGCCTGCCGCGCCCGGGGCGAGCGACCTCCGTCGTGAGCGCCGCGCGCTCCTCCTGCTGCGCGAGGAGCGCCTCCGCGAGCTCGGTGGCCTGACGCTCGAGATGTACCGTCGCGATCACTTCAACGAAACACTCATCGTCGAGCGCTGCGCGGAGTTGGTGGCGGTCGAGGCGCGTGCTAGCGAGATCGACGCGCTGCTCCAGGGTGCACGCGGCCTGCGACGCCGCGGCGCCGCGATCTGTGCCTGCGGGGCCCCCATGCTCATGGGGGCGCGCTTCTGCCCCAGTTGCGGCCGGTCACTGATCGACGAGCTAGAACAGGCGGAGGGGTGACGCACTGCCCGTGCTGCGGCGATGGCGTCGCCGCGGGCCAGGAGTACTGCCTCGAATGCGGGCTCCGGCTTCCCGGAGCGAGCCGCCTCGGCCCCGCACCGGTGGACCGCCGCAAGGCTGCGCTGACGCTCATGCTCGCGGCCGTTGTCGCCGTTGGGGGTGCGGGAGGTGCAATCGCGTTGACGCGTGAGGCGGCGACCGCGACGCCGATTGTCACGGCCACCGGCGGGAGCCAGGTTGTCGCAACGCCGACCGCGGCCGGCGCCACGCGGCTCGAGAAGTGGCCGACCGATATCAGCGCGTGGACGAACATCCTCATCTCCGTGCCGAAGATCGACGGCCGCGATGCAGCCGTCGCCCGCGCGGAGCAGGCCCGCCGGAAGGGATTGCGACGTGTCGGTGTGCTCGACTCCTCGCGCTATGCGAGCCTTCATCCCGGGTACTGGATGGTGTTCGCCGGGGTGTATCCGAGTCAGCCCGAGGCCGCGAGCCGCCTGCGCGAGGCCAAGGCTGTGCAAAAGGGCGCCCGCACACAGCGCGTCAGCTCGTGATTTCGTTGCCCGAGAAGGCAATTTCAAGGCAGAGTTTGTAACACAGACCAAAACCGGTTACACTGGCTTGGAGAGACGGACGGTTTCCGCCCGTTTACCGCCTACACACCACGTTTCCGGAGAAACGAGATCCGACCGATGGAAGACCAAGTCCTCTATTTGCAGTCCTGCATGTATCAGTACTCACGGGCGATCTACCGCTCGCTCAAGGATCTGATCGATCCGTACACGGATCAGAGGACCCGACTCGAGTCGCGCCGCACCGTGCTCGAGGAGTGCGAGCTCACTATGTCGAGGCTCGCGGCCGACCCGCAGTACTTTGCGCGGCCCGACCGTGCGCTCTTCCAGGACATCCGCCGCTACTTCCCGATCACTGCGCAGGCGCAGGTCGCCTGGACGGTCCGCGAAGGCGTGGGTGCCGCGATCGCGTTCATCGAGCAGCAGATCGAGGCCGGGGCCTTCGACGGCGGCATCGCTCGCTGCAAGGCAACGACCCGCAAGGGCAAGGCCTGCCAGCGTACACCGCTGCCGAGCCGCGATTACTGCCCCTCGCACCAGCACCTCGAAGCGCGCACCTCGCTCGCGGCGTAGCCGCTCCTCCGCGACGCAAACGACGCGTCTTCTCGATCACGCAGGATCCGCTTTCCGCACGTGCCGTTCCCGCGTGTTTGTGAGCGGTAAGCTCGCACAACACGATGTCGCACGACACCGACAAGCTCATCCGCCAACTCTCGCTCGTCGCCTTCCTGATGGCGGAGCGCCGGCCGCTGACCGCCCGCGACGTGAAGGGTAACGTCGAGGGCTACTCGGAGATGTCCGACGAGGCGTTCGCGCGGCGCTTCTACTCCGACCGCGCCGAACTGACCGGCCTCGGAGTGCCGCTCCACTCGCATCGTGACGAGTTCACCGGCGAGGAACTCTACACGCTGCGCTCCGAGAACTACTTCCTCGACCGTCTCGATCTGATGGACGACGAGCTCGCGGCCCTCCAGACGGCGCTCTTCTACCTCGACGGCAAGTTCGCCTACGCCGAGCCGTTGCGGCTGGCGCTCCAGAACCTCGCCCTGGGCCGGCCCGGGTTTCCGGAGGCCCGTACCGACACAGCCGAGCGCGTCCGTGTCAGTGCTCCCGACTACTCACCCGAGCTCGCTGGACGCCTGTCGAAGCTCGAGTCGGCGATCTCGAAGCAACGCACGATCAAGTTCACCTACTGGTCGCCTCAACGGGACAAGGTCACCGAGCGCGCCCTCAACCCGTATGCGCTTCGGCTCGACGAGGGCGTCTGGTACGTCGTGGGGCAGGATCTCGATCGCGCTGCTGTGCGCACCTTCCGCGTCTCCCGGATTCGCAGTGACATTCGCTTCGCAACCCGCCGCGAGCGCGACTTCCGCCTGCCACCCGAGTTCGACGTCGAGGCGCATCGCGTCCCGCGGCCCTGGCAGATCGGCGAGATCGTCGGGCAAGCCCGAGTCTCGGTGCAGGGCGACACTGCCTGGTGGGTCCACCGGACGCTGTCCGACGCCGGCGTACTCCGAGACGGTGTCTTCGAGACCGCGTTCGCACGCATCGAGCCGCTCGCGGCGTGGGTGCTCCGGCAGAACGGTCGTGCAGTCCCACTCGAGCCGAAGGCGCTGCGCGACGCGGTCGCGGACGGCCTTTCCCGCCTCCGCGCGAGCCACGACGGAGAGAGCCCAACGCTCGCCCGCGAACGCCGGGTCGAGCCTCCCTCCGACCGTGGCGACCGGCCGGTCGGGCCGATCGCACCCGAGCGGTTTGGGGTTCTGCAGGCACTTCTCGCCCATGTCCTCTCTGCCTGCGGTGACGGTCGCGACGCTCGGCTCGATGCCGACGACCTCGCTCGGCGCTTCTCGATCCCGCGGGAAGAGCTTCAGGACACGCTGTCACTCCTCAACCTCGTCAACTTCGGAGGCGGGTGCTACACCGTCTACGCAGAGGTCGACGAGGACGAGGGAGTGGTTCGCGTCGACAAGGAGTTGTACGGCGACGTTTTCCGGAGATCACCGAAGCTGACCCCTCTCGAGGCACGCGCGATCCGCCTCGCGATCGACTACGTCGGCCCCACGATCGCGGCGGAGGCACACACGCCGCTCGACCGTGTGCGCAAGAAGCTCGAGGAGACGTTCGGGCAGTTCGACCTCCCACACACGCCGACAGGGAACGCCGGGGACGCCGAAGAAGAGCTCGTCCGCACACTCTCCGACGCCGTCGAGAAGCGGCGCGTCGTCGAGATCGAGTACCTGAAGGAGGGTGACGAGGGCCCCACCACGAGAGCGGTTGAGCCGTACTCGTTCGAGCGCGAACTGCCGGTGTGGCGGGTTCACACGTGGGATCGCACCGTCGACGGGCCTCGCACCTACCGTCTCGACCGGATGCGCTCCGCGCGGCTGACCGACGAGCTCTTCGAGCCGCGCGACGGATTCGACCCGCGGTACCTCACCGAGCCGCGGCTCGCACGACTCTGGCACTCGCCGGTCGTTGCCCGCTGGAAAGTGGAGCGCGGTGCAAGGGCATTGACCGACAAGGCTGCTGTCTCCGAACTGCCGTTCAAGACCGACGAGTGGCTTCTCTCCGAGGTCCTCGCCGACGCAGGGGAGACGGTCGTGCTCGAGCCGGCCGACATGCGCGCGCGCGTCGCAGCGCGGGCCCGCGAGCTCCAGGTGGAGCTGGGCCTCAGCCCGCGCCGGAAGCGCGCGGCAGGACGAGCCTGAACGTCGCACCCTGACCTGGGCTCGAATCCACCTCGACCTCTCCCCCGTGCGCGTGCGCGATCGTGTGGACGACGGCCAGCCCGAGCCCGGAGCCCGGCCGGGCAGCCGTGAACCGCACGCCCGGCTCGAACACGCGCCCCAGGTCGTCTGACGCAATCCCTTCACCCTTGTCGGCGACCGCGATCACGACCGATCCGTCCACGAGTCGCGCGGTCACGGTGACCGTTCCTCCGGCCGGTGAGTGACCGACCGCGTTCGCGATCAGATTGTCGAGCGCCTGGCGCAGGCGGTCGGGGTCGCAGTCCAGCTCGAGCCCTTCCTCGGTCTCCGCGACGACGAGCGCACCGCCCAGGGCCGCAGACTCGGCAGCGTCGACTGCGAGCCGGCCGGCGTCGAGACGCTCGAGCCGGAGGGATGCCGGCGCGGCATCGACGAGGAGCCGCTCGAGACCCGCTACGGCCGCGGCCGCGAGGTCGAGCAGGCGGCGTCTCCTCGCGTCGTCCGCGGTGGGGTATGCGTCAGCGATCGCAGCGAGCGCCGCCACGGGGCTTCGGACCTCATGCGCGAGCACGGCGAGGCGGTCGAGATTCATCGCGCCCGCTCTGCGATCCGCGAGCCCGCCCAGGCGGCCGCGTCGGCGAGAATCGGATCGTCACTCGCGGCCCATTCCTCGACGAGCGGTGTCGCATCGCCCGCATCCGTGTTGCCGAGTGCGTAGAGGGCATTGCGCCGTAGCCAGCGCGGATCGTTCCGCGGTACGTAGAGCCGATCGAGCTCCGAGACGAGGTCGGCGCCATCGCGAGTGAGCCAGTCGACGAGAGACACGTTCGGGACTGCGTCCTCCGACAGTGGCCGGCCGCTGCGCCGCTTCTCCACACCACGGTTCCAGGGGCACACATCCTGGCAGATGTCGCATCCGTACACCGACGCCCCGAGTTCCTCACGATAGACCTCCGGTACGGCCTCGGGGGCCTGTGTCCAGTACGAGAGGCATCGGTTCGCATCGAGAACCCCGGGCTCGTCGAGCGCCCCCGTGGGGCAGGCGTCGATGCAGAGCCGACAGCGGCCGCAGTCGAGATCGAGCGGCGGCGTCGCCTCGATCTCGACCTCTGTGACGAGCGTTCCGAGCACGACCCAGGAGCCGTACTCACGGGTGATCAGCATCGTGTTCTTGCCGTAGAAGCCGACACCCGCCCGCCTCGCTCCCTCGCGGTCGACGTGCTGGTTCGCGTCGACGAGCACCCGGTAGCTCCCACCGAGCCGCTGCCCAAGGTCGTCGAGCCTGTCGCGCAGGAGCGCGTAGTGGTCGCGCCAGGCGTACCGCGGCAGCCGCCCCTCGCCGGGCTCCGGCTCGGGCCCGTCAATCCAGTAACACAGCGCCGCCGAGACGACCGTGCGCGCCGCGCCGTCGAGCAGCAGCTCGGGGTGACAGGAGACCTCGGGCTGCGCCATCGTGAACTTCATCCCGGCGAAGAGGCCTCGCGCACCGCGCTCGCCGATGTGCTGCTCGGTCTCCTCATATGCTGTGGCCGGCGCGGCGCCGACGACGTCGAGGCCGAGCTCGGCGGCACAGCGTGCAAGCTCCGCGGCCGTCATGAGATGATTGTGCCCATGAAGGCGATCCGGATCCATGAGGACGGTGGCCCCGAGGTCCTGCGGTACGAGGACGTACCCGATCCGGAACCGGGTGACGGCGAGGTGCTCGTGCGCTTGGCTGCTGCGTCGCTCAACCATCTCGATGTGTGGGTGCGCATGGGGCTCCCTTCCGTGCCGAAGCCCCGGATCCTGGGCGCGGACGGTGCGGGCGTCGTGGAAGCGCTCGGCTCGGGCGTCGACGGCGTCGCTGTGGGCGATCGCGTCGTGCTCAACCCCGGTCTAGAGCACGGCGCCACGATCTCCGTGATCGGAGAGCACTGCGACGGCACCCACTGCGAGCTGATCGCCGTCGCCGCCGAGCAGGTCTTCGCGCTAGACGACGCTCTGTCGTTCGAGCAGGCGGCAGCGTTCCCTCTCGTCTACGAGACGGCCTACCGGATGCTCGTCACGAAAGCCGCCGTGCAGGAGGGCGAGTGGGTGCTGATCTGGGGCATCGGCGGCGGCGTTGCAACGGCGGCGTTCGAGATCTGCCGGGCGCTTGGCGCCCGTACGATCGTCACCTCGGGCAGCGACGAGAAGCTCGAGCGGGCGCGCGAATGGGGCGCCAACGTCGCCGTCAACCATCACACCGGCGACGTTGTCGCAGCGGTCAAGGAGGCGACAGGAAAGGGCGTGCAGGTCGTCGTGGAGAGCGTCGGCGAGGCGACCTGGGCACGGTCGCTCGCCGCCGTCGGTCCCGCCGGGCGCGTCACGGTCTGCGGTGCCACAAGCGGCCCGAACCCGCCCGCCGCTCTGCACCGGTTCTGGTGGAAGCAGCTCACGGTGTACGGCTCGACGATGGGCACGCGCGAGGACTTCCTGGGAGCGTACGAGCTCGTCCGCAGCGGGCGGGCCCGGGTGCACGTCGACAAGGTGTTCCCCCTGGCCGAGACGCGAGCGGCACACGAACGCCTCGAAGCGGGCGAGCAGCTCGGCAAGATCGTGATCTCGATTCCGTAGACCGGGAGGAAACCCAGGTGACAGGCTGAAGCCTGTCACCCAGATGCGCGATCCTGTTTCCCGCGGCCTCGCCCTTGCGGCACTCGCCGTCGCGGCGCTCGGCTTCACGGGCGTCGGCGAGGCGGTGAGAAGCGCTGTCCTCCCGCCGGGGAGCGTCGGCACCGCCCAGCTTCGCAACAATGCTGTCACGGCCGAGAAGATCCGCTCGGGCGCCGTCACCGGCGCGGACATCAAGAACGGGACGATCAAGGCCGGCGACCTCGCCGCGGGGACGATTCCACCCGGCACCGCGTTCGTCGTCCGCCGGCTGACAAAGAACGTCACGACGCTCGGTGAGCACCAGCTCCTGATCCCCTGCGACGAGGGCCAGGTGCCGGTCGGTGGCGGTGGTGGCTTCCTGTCGACTACGACGACCGACTACATCGGCAACGACTTCTATGGCAGCCTGGTCAACTCGGCACCGGCAAATGGGACGAACGCGGTCGACGACCGCGCCCAGGCGACCGGCTGGATCGTCACCGCGAGAAGCTCGGGTGGCAAGAAGCGCCTCGCCGGCTATGTGATCTGCGCCTACACGCCGACGCCGAACGCCACCAAGCCGTCGACGCCGCAGCCGCCGTCCCCCCCGTAGAGCCGCTGCTGCGTCGCCCGCGTGCGCGGTGCCCTCGCGAGCGGAAACCCGGAGGGCGAGGCATACGCCTCGCCCTCCGGGTTTGTTGACGAGAACGGATTGGCGCCTGGCCTCGCAGGAGCTCCCGTCTCCCCCGACAGGGGGATGACCCGCAGGCCCGGTTGCTGACAATGAGCGAGCGGGCGGCGGTTGGCCCGCGTTCTGCGGCACGAAAGGCTGGTACTCACATGTTGCACTGGCGTCACACGCTCATGTTCAGTGCGGTGGCTCTGCTGATCGCGATCGCTGCGATCGGCGGCGCTTTCCACTGGAACTCAGCTCGCTTCGTCTTCTAGAGACGATGTTCTCGAAGGGGAGAGAGCAGCCTGGTGGCGGCA
>JANOUB010000086.1:0-1828 GCA_031416615.1 Thermoleophilia bacterium | reverse complement strand
CTCGGCCTCATCGTCGGCCTGCTCGATCTGATCCCGCTCGCGGGAGCCATGATCGCTGCGGTGATCGTCAGTGCGGTCGGCTTCCTCCACTCGACGACCGCGGGCATCGTGCTCGTGATCTTCTTCGTCCTCTACCAGCAGATCGAGAACCACGTCCTCCAGCCGCTCGTCTACGGACGGACGGTGCAGCTGTCGCCGCTGATCGTGCTCGTCGCGGTGCTGCTGGGAGCCAAGCTCGCAGGCGTGATCGGCGCGCTCGGCGCGATTCCCGTCGCCGGCGCTATTCAGGTGATCGTGCTCGACTGGCTCGATCACCGACGCCAGAAAATCCTCGGTCCGCCTGGGCCGGCGCCGTCGGCGATCGATTTGCCCTCCTGAGCCTGGAACCAGGCTGAGCGTGTCCGAGGTTCCGGAAGCGCGGGGAGTCGCGCGCTACCGCGAGCTCTTCGGCAATCAGTACGCGGCGTCGCTGCTCGCCTGGAGCATCGTCGCTCGGTTGCCCATGGGGATGGCTGCGCTGGCGCTCGTGCTGCTCGTCCGGGGCGCGGGTGCCGGCTACGGAGAGGCTGGCCTGGTCGCTGCGGCGTACGCCATCTCGGTTGCGATCGGCGCGCCCTACGGCGGCCGACAGGTCGATCGACGCGGCCCACGGCTCGTGCTGCGGCGGCGGATGGTGCTCTTTCCGACGCTCTTCGGGTTGGTCGCCGTTCTTGGCCAAACCGGGGCGCCGATCGCCGCGATCGCCATCGCGGCGGCGGCCGCCGGACTCACTTTTGCTCCGATCGGCTCGGCGCTCCGATCGATCTGGCCGACCGTCGTGGGCGCTGACGGAGCCAGGACGGCCTACGCCCTCGACGCAGCGCTGCAGGAGGTGGTTTTCGTCGGTGGCCCGCTTCTCGTCGTGATCCTCGCAGTAGTCACTCCAGTTGCCGCCGTCGCCGGTGCGGCGGTGATTGCCGGAGTCGGGACGTACGCGTTCTCACGGCTTCCCCCGGTGCGCGACGCCGGCCCTGCCGAGCAACGGCATAGCGCGCGGCTCGGTGCCCTCTCCGCCGTCGGTGTAAGGACGATCGCGCTCCTGTCCCTCTGGCTTGGACTCGGGTTCGGGGCAGTCGAGATCGCCGTTCCCGCGTTCGCCGAAGCCGAGGGCAATCGCGCGCTGGCCGGTATCGCGCTCGCCGGGTTCTCGGCTGATCGCTCGTCGGCGGCCTCCTCGCAGGCCTACGACCGTCGAGCGACGAGCGACGGAGAATCATCTTCGGCACCTTCGTGCTCACAGGCTTGATGATCCTGCCCCTGGCAGCAGGATCCGTCGGTTCGATGGCACTGCTCCTCTTCTTCGCCGGGCTTCCGATCGCTCCCGTCGTCGCGGCGATGTACGGCCAGATCGGCCGTGTCGCGGCCGCGGGATCCGTGGCGGAGGCGTTCTCCTGGTTCGGTACGGCGGTCTCGATCGGGATCGCCGGCGGCAGCGTCGCCGGCGGCTGGCTGATCGACAGCAACAGCTGGCGGGCGGCAGTCCTGCTCGGCGTCGCCTGCCTCGGCCTCGGTGCCCTGCTGACGGCCCTCCGGCGCTCGACGCTCGCGCCGCCGGAGGTCAGCAGCGCCTAGCGACCGGTCCGGCCCGGTCGCTTCATCCACCGGGAGTAGGATCGGGGCTGCAATGGCAACCGCGGCGTCACACGGGCTGGAGCGCTGGCGCGAGCGATGCGCTCGCACGCCGGATCGCGGCAGCGAACTCTTCTCGACGCTCTCCGGTCTCGAGGTGCCGCCGCTTGCAACCCCCGACACGGTCGCGGTCGACTTCGAGCGAGACCTGGGGTACCCC
>JANOUB010000085.1:0-1542 GCA_031416615.1 Thermoleophilia bacterium | reverse complement strand
ATCCGCGTGTAGCCCCCGTTTCGCTCGGCGAAGCGCGGTGCCACGTTGAGAAACAATTGGTGTACGACGTCGTTCGAGCGCAGCTCCGCGAGCGCGAGCCGACGGGCGTGCAGGTCGCCGCGTTTCCCGAGCGTGATCAGCTTCTCGGCGTACGGCTTGACCGCTTTCGCCTTGGCCTCGGTCGTCTCGATCCGGCCGTGCTGGATCAGCGCACCCGCGAGGTTCGAGTACAGCGCCTTGCGGTGGGCTGAGTCCCGGCCGAGCTTCTTGCCTGCGCGTGCATGCCGCACTAGTGCCTCGTCCCAGGACGTTTCGCCTGATTGCCCCACAGGCTGGCGAACGTTCCGGCCGGTCCCGGGACAGGCTGCGCCAGTCCCCTACTGGGTTTCCGGTCAAACGTATCGGGACGGCGCATCAGACGAGCTCCTCGCCCTTCAGCGTCAGTCCATGGGCGGCGAGGGTCTCGCGCACCTCCTCGACCGACTTGCGACCGAAGTTCGGGATCGCGGCGAGCTCTGCCTCGGATTTTGAGGTGAGGTCGCCGATCGTCTCGATGCCGACGCGCTTGAGGCAGTTGTAGGAGCGAACGCCGAGCTCGAGCTCCTCGATCGGGAAGTTCTCCATCCCGTGCGAGATCGACGCCTCGGCGGCAGCCTCGATCGCGGCCTCGCTGAAGCCCTCGATGGAGTCGAGATCAGTGAAGATCGCGAGCTGCCGGATCAGAATATCGGCGGCCTGGCCGATCGCGTCACGCGGCTCGATCGAACCGTCGGTCGTGACGTCGAGGACGAGCTTGTCGTAGTCGGTGCGCTGCCCGACGCGGGCAGCCTCGACCTCGTAGGCGACGCGGCGCACGGGCGAGAAGATGGAGTCGATCGGGATGACGCCGATCGCCGTCTCGGACCCGCGATTCAACTCGGCAGGCATGTAGCCACGGCCACGGCCAATCGTGAGGGTCATCTCGAGCTTGCCCTTGGCGGCGAGCTGCGCGATCTCGAGCTCCGGGTTGAGGATCTCGAGGTCGGCGGGAGCCTCGATGTCAGCTGCGGTGACGACGCCCGGGCCCTTCTTCGAGATGTGCACCTCGATCTCGGGGGACTCACCGTGCAGCCGGCAGATCAGGCTCTTCAGGTTGAGAATCACGTCGGTGACGTCTTCGCGCACGCCAGGCAGCGTCGTGAACTCGTGCGAGACGCCCTCGATCTTGACGGCGGTCACGGCTGCGCCTTCGAGCGAGGAGAGAAGCACGCGGCGAAGCGAGTTGCCAAACGTGTAGCCGAAGCCGCGATCGAGCGGCTCGATCGCGAACACGCCGCGATGGTCGTCGCCTTCTTCGCTGACGATACGGGGAATCTGGAAGTCCATCAGGCTGGTGCGGGTTGCCAAAACGATCCTTTCGTGTTCTTCACGGCGGACGTGCGGGCGAGGCTGCGCCTCGCCCCTACGGTCGAGAGAGGCAAGCCTCTCCGTTCTCTATTTCGAGTAGAGCTCGACGATCAGTGATTCTTGAACGGGGGTGTCGATCTCCGCGCGCTCGGGCCA
>JANOUB010000084.1:0-6030 GCA_031416615.1 Thermoleophilia bacterium | reverse complement strand
GAGGTGGTGCCGTTCAAGCAGTCGGGCGCGCCGCCGCCGAAGAAGCCGAAGCAGCACCATGTGCAGGCGCTGCCGGAGCGGGCGCTGTACGAGATCACCTTCCCGCGCGTCGAGGGCTATCAGCAGGCGATCCGCAACCGCATCGTCGTCGAGTGGGACGCGATCGCGCCGGTGGTCGTCGATCCGACGGTGATTCCCGACGAGGCGACGATGAAGGCGTTCCTGCCGGCCAACGACGGGCGGCCACGGCTGAGCGGGCCGGGCGCGTTGGAGATCATCGGTCTCTCGGGCTGGCGCCGGGACGTGCGCCTGCAGCAGCACGAGTTCGGCCTCGCGGGCTGGCTCGTTCGCGCCTACGTCGAGCAGCCGAGCTGTCAGGTGCCGCCGCACGTGCTGTTCCCGCAGATGCTCGAGATCGTGCAACGGTTCGTACGGGATCGCGTCGTGCTGAAGGGCGGCGCCGAGCGCGCGGATGTGTTCCTGGCGCCGTACTTCGGCTGGGCGGTCGAGAGCCTGATCTCCGAGATTCGCCCGGATGCATCGCAGGGCGAGGCGCCGGAGATCCCCCGCTACGAGACCGGCCGCGGGCCGGGCACGACCGCCGACATGGACTTCTGGACGGCGAAGCCGGTTACCGAGGTGACGAAGTCACACGTCAACTACGTCGTCGCCGACACGAAGAAGTGGGAGCAGTCGGCGGCGTACTCCATCGACACCCACGACGCGGTAGTCGCGTTCGTGAAGAACCAGGGCCTCGGTCTCGGGATCCCGTACCTCTCGAACGGCGAGTCGCACGAGTACATGCCGGATTTCGTGATCCGGCTGGCGAACGGCATCCACCTGATCCTGGAGACGAAGGGCTACGACCCGCTGGAGGACGTGAAAGCGCAGGCCGCTCGACGCTGGGTGGATGCGGTGAATGCGGACGGGGCGTACGGGGAGTGGCGGTACGAGATCGTTCACGACATGGCCGGTATTCACGGGAGGATCGATGCGTTCTCCCGCGACTCGAGGGCGTCGAGCAGTGCTGCTTGACATGTCACCGAAGCGGTGACGTAGACTCGGGGCCATGCTGCTACGAGAGGTCGAGTACGCGCGTCCGGCCACCGTCGAGGAGGCAATCGCTCTCCTCTCCGAGCACGATGGGGCACGTGCCCTCGCAGGGGGCCAGACGCTCGTCAACGTGATGAAAGCCCGGGCAGCCTCGCCCGATGTGCTCGTCGATCTCGCCGACCTGGCCGAGCTCCGTGGGATCTCGTTCTCCGCCGACCAGAGTGTGCTCGAACTCGGCGCCATGGTCACGAACACGCAGGTGATCGCGTCATCCGAGGTGGAGGTAGCCCGGCCGATCCTGGCCGAGGTCGCAGCGACGATCGCCGACGTCCAGATCCGCAACCGCGGCACCGTCGGCGGCAACGTCTGTGTCAACGACCCGACAAACCACTATCCGCCGCTCCTTGCCGCGCTCGGCGCGTCGTTCACGATCCGTGGCACCTCGGGCGAGCGCACCGTCTCGGCGGCTGAGTTCTTTCTCGGCGTGTACATGACCGCCGTCGCGGAGGGTGAGCTGCTGATGCGGATCTCCGTGCCGACCCGCACGCCGGGAACGGGAGACGCGATGTCCGGCATCACTCTCGGCGCACACGGCACCTACCTCGTCAACGCGGCCGCGACCGTCGGCCCGGATGGAGCGCAGATCGCGATCGGTTGTGTGTCGTCCGTGCCGATTCGGGCGACCGCAATGGAGGAGCGGCTCGCGGGCGGAGACTTCTCCGAGGCGGCTGTCCGTGCCGCGGCGGCGGGCCTCGGTGCGACGCTCGACCCGCCGTCCGATGTTCATGCGAGCGCCGACTACCGCCGTCACCTCGCCGAGGTCTCGGCCGTCCGCGCCGTTCTGCAAGCCGCCGAGAGAGCGAAGGGGTGAGCGTGTCCACGACTTCCACGACCCGGACGATCACGGTCGAGATCAACGGGACGACCTACGAGCGCGACGTTCCTGCATCGCTACTGCTCGTGCACTTCCTGCGGGACGACCTCGACCTCACCGGCACCCATGTCGGTTGCGACACGGGAAGCTGCGGTGCCTGCACCGTGCAGATCGGCACCGATGCGGTCAAGAGTTGCTGCCTGCTCGCGGTGCAGGCAGACGGCTGCTCGCTCACGACCGTGGAAGGGCTCGCGGGCGACGAGGGAGAGCTGACGCCGTTGCAGCAGTCGTTCCACGAGCACCACGGCCTCCAGTGCGGCTATTGCACGCCGGGCATGCTGATGAGCGCGACCGCGTTGCTGGAGCAAAACCCGCACCCGAGCGAGCACGAGGTGAAGGTGGCGCTGCAGGGGAACATCTGCCGTTGTACCGGGTACTGGAACATCATCGAAGCGGTCGTCGCCGCCGGCGAAGGAGGTGCGCGATGACAGCTATCGAGACGGAAGCCGGCACGCTGCAGAAGGGGTCGGCCGTGGGGCAGAGCGTGCCTCGCAAAGAGGATCGGAGGCTCGTTCAGGGCCAGGGCGTCTTCGTCGACGACATCAAGCGCCATGGCATGGGCTATCTCCACTTCGTCCGCTCACCGTACGCGCACGCCCGGATCGAGTCGATCGACGTCTCGGCAGCGCTCGAGCTGCCCGGCGTCTACGGAACCCTGACGGGCGACGAGGTGGCGATCCTGACCGATCCGTTCTTCCAGATCGCGGCTCCGCCCGGCGGGCACGTGAAGGACTACGCGCTTGCCGTCGGCAAGGTTCGCTACCTCGGCGAGCCCGTCGTGGCCGTCGTCGCCGAGACCCGCGAGCTCGCCCGTGACGCCTCCGAGCTCGTGATGGTCGACTACGAGCCGCTCGATGTCGTCGTGGACGCCCGTGCCGCGCTGGTCGAGGGCGCGCCGGTGCTGCACGAGGAATGTGGCGGCAATCTCTCGTACTCGGGTGTCTGGGAGTGGGGCGACGTCGACGCGGCGTTCGCTGAGGCCGACCACGTCGTCTCGATCGGCGAGCTGCACTTCGACCGCTTCAACTCGACGCCGCTCGAGTGCAACGCCGCCCTCGTCGAATACAACCGCGGCACCGGCCAGTGGACGATGTACACGAACAACCAGTTCCCCGGCTTCGCGGCGATCATGATGGGGCCCGCGATGCGCGTCGGGCTCGACAAGCTGCGCATCGTCACCCAGGACATCGGCGGCGGCTTCGGCAACAAGATCACCTCGCATCCGCAGCTCGTGGTCTGCTGCCTGCTGGCGCGGAAGCTCAAGCGCGCGATCCAGTGGACCGAGTGGCGGACAGAGTTCCACCAGTCGATGTCGCACGGCAACGAGCGGTGGTTCGAGGGCACGGAGGTCGCGGTGAAGGCCGACGGCACCCTGCTCGGCTTCCGCACCAAGGCGATCGACGATGCGGGTGCCTACCTGCGCTACGAGCCGCTCGGCGGCGTGATCTGGTCGCAGGTCGCCGCGGGTCTGTACAAGTGGCGGCATATCCGGCTCGAGTTCACGCAGGCGATGACGAACAAGGCGCCCGTGTCGCCGAACCGCGGCTACTCCCGCATGCAGCACCTCTGGTTCACCGAGCGCGTGATCGACATCGTCGCCCACACGCTTGGTTTCGATCCGGTCGAGATTCGGCGCCAGAACTTCATCCAGCCGGAGGACATGCCCTACGAGACGCCGAACGGCTGCGTCTACGACTCGGGCGACTACCCACGGGTGATGGAGATGGCGCTCGAGCTCGTCGGCGCCGATCGCATCGAGGAGCGGCGCGCGGAGGCTGCCTCCCGCGGTAAGTTGCTCGGGCTCGGCATCGGCTCCACACTCGATTCGGGCACGAACAATTTCGGGCAGTCGCAGCTGATCAACCCCGACCTCCAGTTCTCCGGGAACAACGAGGTCGCGACCGCCAAGCTCGACATCTTCGGCGAAGTGGTCGTCACCCTCGGCACGACACCGCAGGGCCAGGGCCACGAGACGACGGCCGCGCAGGTGGTGGCCGACATTCTCGGCTGCGATGTCGACACCGTCCACGTCCGGGCGGGCCACGACACCTACTGGAACTCCCATGCCGGGTTCTCCGGCACCTATGCGAGCCAGTTCGCCGTCACCGGGCTCGGGGCCGTCAAGGGCGCTGCGGACATGCTCGCCGGCCAGATGGTGAAGCTCGCCTCGATGGTGTTCCAGTGCCCCGAGGAGGCGATCGAGCTCGCGGACGGCTTCGCTCGGATCAAGGACAACCACGAGGCGTCCTTGCCGTTCATGGCGCTCGGCGCGATCCCGAACGTCAACAATGCCGGCTTCCCCGAGGATCCACCGACGATGAACTGCCGCTTCGTCTACCGGCCACCGTTCGAGGTTCCCGACAAGGAGCGGAAGTTCGGCAATCTGACGCTGACCTACTCGACGCAGATCCACGCCTGCGTGGTGGAGATCGACCCGGAGACGGGAGTGACGGAGGTCGTCGACTACGCGGCGGTCGACGACTGCGGCGTTCGGATCAACCCGCAGATCGTCGAGGGCCAGGTGATGGGCGCTACGGCGCACGCGATCGGGGCGGCGCTCTGGGAGTCGTTCGTCTACGACGAGGACGGCAACCTGCTGACGCCGAACTTCTACGACTACCACGTGCCGCACGCGCTCGACATGCCGCCGTTGAAGACCGGCGCGATCGAGTCGCCTTCCCCGTTTACGCCACTTGGCACGAAGGGCATGGGGGAGGGCGGCGGCGGCGGTATCCACTGCATCTGCGCCGGCATCCAGGATGCGCTTCGCGCCGCCGGCGGCGCGATCGTGACCGACAGCCACAACCCCAACCACCGCGTCTGGGAGATGCTTTCCGATCCCGAGCGGTCGAGAGAGACAGTCGAGGTGACTTCCAGGTGAACGTCAAGGGGACGAAGGAGTTCGAGGCATCGCGCGAGGTGGTGTGGAGCGTGATCGACGACCCCGCCCAGATGGCCGGCCTGATGCCGGGGGTCCAGGAGTTCGAGATCACGGACGAGCGGCACTGGCAGGCGAAGGTGAAGGTGCCGCTCGGGCTCGGTGGCCTGAAGATGACGATCGACTTCGAGAAGCTCGAGGAACGCCCACCCGAGTTCGCCTCGATGAACGCGAAGGGCAAGGGTGTCGGGGCGTTGATGAACATGACGACGTCGTTCACGCTCTCCGGCGAAGGCGATCACACCTCGATGGCGTGGTCGGCCGACGTCAAGATCGCTGGACCGGTGGGCTCGATGGGGCAGAGGGTGTTGCAGCCGATCATCAACCAGCAGGTCGGGAACGTGCTGACCGCGCTCGAGGCGAAGGTTGCCGAGGCAAAGGCCGCGGCCGCAGGCTGACGGAGGGTGGGTAGGCGCTTGCGATCCGCGGAAATCGCGGATCTCAGAAAGCCTCGTCGAGCGTAGTGAGGGCGATGGTGACGGCTTCCTCGAGCGTCAAGACCCGGCCTTGCTCCCACGCTTCGGCAAAGGCAGCCTCGTCGAGCTGCGCGTGGATCGCTGCGAGCGTCTCCTCGTTGACGTTCGCGATCCAGGATTCGCTGACTCCGATCTGCGGCCGCTGAGCCTCGAAGAAGGAGAGGAGCCGTGCGGCCACGCCCGCTTTGCCGACGATCTGGGCACAGGCGCTGGCGTTGCGACAGAGGCTCTGCGCGATCGCCTGCAGCGACCCGAGCTCGCACGCGGCGAGAAGGTTCTGCTTGCGGAGCGCGGCAGCTTCTTCGAGTCGGCCTTGCTCGAACGCGAGCATCGCCAGCGAGCCCAACGTCCCTGCCTCAGTCTCCTTGAAGCCGAGTGCTCGGGCCTGCGCCAGGTTCGATTCATGCAATGCGCGGCCGCGCTCGACGTCGCCACTGCTGACGTACGTGAACGCGAGCATGCGCGTCGCCTGGACCGCGTCGCGCTCGTCGCCGGCCTGGCGGTAGAGGGCCAGGGCTTCCTCGGCGAGACGCTGCCCCCGCTCGAACGCCCCGTCCTCGAGCGCGGCCAAACAGAGCACGTTGAGGTCATGCGCGGCGCCACGCGGGTCGTCAAGGCGGCGATGAAGC
>JANOUB010000083.1:0-3376 GCA_031416615.1 Thermoleophilia bacterium | reverse complement strand
CACTGCGCCGCTTGCCGATCACGCGCGGGTGGAGACGGTATGGGCAGATGTCCATGAGCTCGTGGACGCGCCCCGGCGCACGCCGGTCGAGCGGATCCTCGTCCGGCTCGGCGTCCGCGACCACATCGCGCGGCTGCTCGCCGCGACGCCGTCGCTGACGCTGCCGTGGCTCGCCGCGGTCGCGCTCTGCCTCGCCTTCGCCGTCGTCGCCTCCCGCGAGAGCGACCGGGGAATCGCCGTCTTCCTTGCGCTGGCCCCGCTCCTCCCGCTCGCCGGTGTCGCCGCGGCGTATGGGCCGTGGCTCGACCCGACGTACGAGATCGGGCTCGCCGCGCCGCTGCGCACGTTCAGCCTGCTGCTGCTGCGCTCGAGCATCGTCCTGCTGACCACGACCGTGCTCACGGGCGTCGCCGCGCTCGCGCTGCCGAACGTCGACTCGCGCGCGGCGGCGTGGCTGTTGCCGGCGCTCGGGCTCGTGCTCGTCAGCGTTGCGCTCACGACCTGGATCTCCGCGGAGCGGGCGTTCGGCGGCGTCGCCTCCTGTTGGATCGGCGTCGTGATCGTCGCCAGGGCAGCTTCCGGTGACGTCTACGCCGCTTTCGACGCTCCCGCCCAGGCCGCCTTTGCAACGGCCGCGGCCGTTGCGGCCATCGTGCTCGCCTGGCGGCTCAAGACCTTCGAGACCGAGAGAGAGGCGTAGATGACGGAGACGATCGACGTCGCCGGCGTCGAGAAGCGCTTCGGGCGGACGACCGCACTGGCGGGCACGACGTTCGAGCTGAGGCCGGGGATCACCGGTCTGCTCGGCCCGAACGGTGCGGGCAAGACGACGTTGATGCGCATGCTCGCGACGGTGCTGGCGCCGGATTCGGGACGGGTGCGGATCCTCGGGCTCGATCCCTCAGTGGGAGCAGAGCGGCTCGCGATCCGGCGGCGGCTCGGCTACATGCCGCAGGAGCCGGGCTTCCACCGCAACTTCACCGCCTTCGAGTTCGTCGACTACGTCGCGATCCTCAAGGAGCACGTCGACCGCCGGGCCCGCCACGCCGAGGCGCGCCGGGTGCTCGAGCTGGTCGGGCTCGGCGACGTGTCCCAGCGGAAAGTGAAGGCGCTCTCGGGCGGGATGCGGCGACGGCTTGCGCTGGCGCAGGCGCTGCTCGGCGACCCGAGTGTGCTCGTGCTCGACGAGCCGACCGCCGGACTCGACCCGGAGCAGCGCCTTCGCTTCCGCGAGCTCGCCTCCGATCTCGCCGACGACCGGATCGTGCTGCTCTCGACGCACCAGACCGAGGACGTCGCCGCGCTCTGCCGGAGCGTCGTCGTCCTCAACGGCGGCTCGACGCTCTTCGAGGGCACACCGAGAGAGCTCGCCAACCTCGCGCGCGGGCGCGTCTGGCTCGCCGACGACCGAGCGGCGGGCGCGCACCTCTCCTGGCGCACGGGCGAAGGCCGCCACCGCCACGTCGGCGACGCGCCCGCTGGAGCAGACCTCGCCGAGCCGACGCTCGAGGACGGTTACCTGCTGCTGCTGGGCGAGCGGCCGGTAGAGGAGGCCGCGTGACCTCCTTCGTAGTCGAGTCGCAGCAACTCGCGCCGACGGTGTGGCAGCTCGCCCGCGTCGAGGGGAGGCGTCTACTGCGGCATCCGGTCGTGCTCGTGGCGTTCGTGTTGAGCGTCGTCTGGATTGTCGCGCTCGCGAAAGGGATGGTCGGCGGCGACTACTTCGCCGTCGCCGGGCCCGGTCTGCTGCCGCTCCTCGCCGCGCTCGTGGCGGCGAACCTCGCCACCCTCCGCAGCCGCAGGAGCGACACGGATGAGCTGTACGAGTCACTTCCGTCACCGGAGCGGACGCGGACGCTTGCCCACCTGCTCTCGCTCGGCTGGCTCCTCGCGGGCTCGGCTATCTTCGTCGCAGCAGCGTTTGTGGGGCTCGGCGGACACGACGGCTTCGTCATCAACTACGACGGCGCGACAGCAGGCCCGAGCGTCGCCGAGTTCGCGCAGGGCCCGCTTGCGATCACGACGGTCGCGGCTCTGGGAATCGCGCTCGCGCGCTGGATCCCCTTCCTCCCGGCGGCGCCTGTGCTTGCCGCCGGCCTCGTCGTCTTCCAGATGCCGACGACACTGTGGGGCATCGAGAGCGCGTGGAAGTGGTTCCTCCCGCTCGCGAACGCAGCTGACACGCCGCCGGGGACATCGTTTCCGTGCGATCGCTCGGGAGAGGGGGTCGGCTGGTGCGGCGAGCCCGTTTTCCAGACGACCGCAGCCGGCTGGCACTTCGCGTACCTGGCGGGGCTCGGGATCGCGTTCGGCGCCGCCGCGCTGCTCCGCCATGATCGCCGCCCGCGCACGATCGGCATTGGGGTGGCCGGACTCGCCGTCGCCGCCGTGGCAGGGGTGCTTCAGATCCCGTGAGGGCGAGGCAGACAGCGCTGCTGGTCCTCCCGTCGCTGCGAACGATGAGCTGGCCGGCCATCATCGGCGCCGCGGCGGTCGCAGCCGGTTTGCTGGCGCTCCCCGGCTCCGACGACCTCTTGCTTCTGCTCGGCGCCGGGGTCGTCGCGGCTTCCGTCGCGTTCGTCGTCGAGGATGCTGCCCAGGCGACGATCGCGGCCGTGCCGCTGACCTTGCTTGCCCGGCGGCTCGTCCGTCTCGGCACCGCGCTCCCGCTCGTCGGCGTGCTCTGGGCGCTTATCGTGTGGCGCGGCGACTCCGGCGGTGCGGTGGCGACGCTCGTCCTCGCAGCGCTGGCCGCGCTCGCGGCCGCCGTCGCGGCTTACTACGGTGCCGTTGCGGGCGCGATGGCGCCGCTCGCGGTGATCGTAGTTGCGTTCGTGCTGCCCGAGCGACTTGCTCTTTTCGACGGGAGCGACGCCGCGACGGCACGCTGGTTCGTCCTGCTGGGTATCGCGATCGCCGTCTTCTGCGCGGCGAGCCGCGACCCCGGACGAACCTCTAGATGGAGGGCGCCGCGGACGTTGTCCACCGCTGGCACCCCCTGCCTCGACAACCACCGACAAAAGGAGAACGACCGATGTTCCCTCACAAAAGGCTGACCCGCGGCCTCGTTCCGGCCGCCGTGATCCTCATCTCCCTGCTCGCGCTCGCCGGCACGGCGTCCGCGAGGCAGGAGGCGGCGCCGGGCGCTGCCGTGGCGCGGCTTCAGGACGCCGCCGGCAACCGCCTCGGCTCCGTCTGGTTCCTCCCGCGGGGCAACGGCAAGCTCGCGATCCGTGTCTCCGCCTCGTTCCTCTCCGAGGGATTCCATGGCTTCCACGTGCACGCCGTCGGCAAGTGCGAGGCGCCGTTCACGAGTGCCGGCGGCCACTTCAACCCGAAGGTGAAGGGCCACGGCTCGCATGCGGGCGACCTGCCG
>JANOUB010000082.1:0-7115 GCA_031416615.1 Thermoleophilia bacterium | reverse complement strand
CCACATCAAGCCTCCAGGCGACCCACCGGTCCGGAATCGGGTTACTTTTCCCCACCGAGTCGTTCCGTCTTCGCCAGGAACGTTGTTCCGGGGAAAGTAACTACACTGCCGCGCGTGGATGCCCGCCCGATCGGCGTGTTCGACTCCGGGGCCGGTGGCCTCACCGTTCTCCACGAGTGCCTCGTGACGATGCCGCACGAGGACTTCGTCTACCTCGGCGACGGCGCGCGCCTGCCGTACGGGCCGCGGCCGCTCGACGAGATCCGCCGTTTTGCCAGCGAGATCGCCCGTTACCTCGAGGGCCAGGGCGTCAAGCTCATCGTGGCCGCCTGCAACTCGGCCACCGCGGCGGCACTCCCCGATTTGCAGCGGGCGCTGGCGGTTCCGGTTCTCGGCGTGATCCAGCCAGAGGCACACGCGGCGGTCCGCGCGACGCGCAATCGGCGCGTCGGCCTGCTCGCGACGGAGGCGACCGTGGTCAGCGGCCGCTACGAGGCACTGATCGCGACGCTCGACGCCGGCGTCACGGTGGTACCGGTCGCGTGCCCGAAGCTCGTGCCGTTGATCGAAGGCGCCGACCCGTTCGGTGAGGCGACCGTCGAGGCGGTCAGAGAGGTTGCCGCTCCCCTCAAGCACGCGGGGGTCGACACCGTCGTGCTCGGCTGCACCCACTACCCACTGATCCGACCGATCCTCCAGCGCGTTTTCGGCCGTGATGTCACCCTCGTCTTCTCCGCCGACGAGACGGCGCGCGAGGTATCCGAGACCCTGGCCGGCAAGGCGATCGAGAACGACACGGCGCGCGAGGGGACCTATCGGTTCCTGACGACCGGCGACCCTGCGGCGTTCCAGGCGATGGGCAGCCGTTTCCTGCAGCTCCCGATCGCGGCTGTGGAGCGCGTCAGCGTCGCCGAGTTGGAGAGTGTGGCCGCATGAGGCACGATGGTCGCCGGCCCGACGAGCTTCGCGCGCTCGACGTCCTGCCCGACTTCCTCGAGCAGCCCCACGGCTGCGTGCTGTGGTCGCAGGGCAAGACGCGGGTGCTCTGCACCGCCACCGTCGAAGAGGACATTCCCCGCTGGCTGCGCGGCAAGGGGCGCGGCTGGATGACAGCTGAGTACTCGATGCTCCCGGCCTCGACGGGCGACCGCACCCAGCGCGGCGTCTCCCGCGGACGCCCGGACGGCCGGACGGTCGAGATCCAGCGGCTGATCGGACGCGCCCTGCGCGCAGTCTGCGACTTCGAGGCGCTCGGCGAGCGCACCCTCTGGCTCGACTGCGACGTGCTACAGGCCGACGGCGGCACGCGGTGTGCCTCGATCACCGGCGCGTACGTGGCCGCCTACCGGGCGCTCGACATGATGGGCCTGTCGAAGGCGCTCCCGGAGTCGGTGGCAGCGGTCTCGGTAGGGGTCGTCGACGGTGTCGCGGTACTCGACCTGGACTATCCCGAGGACTCGCAGGCCGACACCGATATGAACGTCGTGATGACGGCTGACGGCCGGCTCGTCGAGGTGCAGGCGACGGCAGAGCGTGATCCGTTCACGCGCGACGAGCTCGACGAACTGCTCGACCTTGCGGCAGGCGGCATCGAGGAGCTCGCGGTGGCGCAGCGGGCTGCCGCCGACGCACCTCGCCAGTGAGAGCAACCTGCGCGTGAGGGCGCGGCTCGCCTCCGGCAATCCACACAAGCTGGTCGAGTTGCGCTGCGCGCTGCCCGGATGGGAGATCGAGCTGGTCGATGACACGGCGTTCCCGCCGGAGACAGGGCTGACCTACGCCGAGAACGCTCGTTGTAAGGCGGTTCACGGTCGGTCGGTCGCCCCCGCCGATGTGTGGGTGATCGGGGAGGACTCCGGCATCGAGGCGGCAGGCCTCGCAGGCAGGCCCGGGCTCGAGTCGGCGCGCTGGGCCGACGATGGCGTCGCGCGCCTGCTCGACGAGCTCGCGGGGGTCAGTGATCGTCGAGCGCGGTACATCTGTGCCATCGTGGCGATCGGGCCGCAGGGCGACGACATCGCCGTCGAAGGCACGCTCGAAGGAACGATCGCGACGGGCCGTCGCGGTCAAGAAGGGTTCGGCTACGACCCTGTCTTCGTGCCGGCAGGAGAGCGGCAGACGGTGGCCGAGCTCGGCGACGCCTGGAAGACGGCCAACTCCCATCGGGCCCGGGCCGCCACAGCCCTTGCCGCCGCGCTCGACCGAACGCGGGAGACAGGCTGAGGCTGTCACCGGTCGGTCGAGGCTTGCCTCGCTCCTACTGGCACGCCCTGGTTGATGCGATCGGGAGGCTTCCCACCTGACGGCTACTGCATCCGAAGTGTGTCTTCGAGCGGAAGAGTCACGTTTTCGGCGCTACGACGAGAGGTTGCAATCGCGCACGCTCTGTTCGAGAACCGTGCTTCAACCCGCGTGCGTCGCGGCTCTGGGGCACCACTGGCTCGTCACTGGACTGACTGGCTGATCACCGACGCGATCGCGGCCTTCAGGTCTCGCGAGGTCGGGAGTTCGTCCTCGCGCGCGATATCGATGATTCGCCTCAGCGTCGGGATGTTGACACGAAGGCCGTACCGTGTCTCAAGAAGATCCTTCGGATTGATTGCTCCCTGATGGTTTCGGAGAGCCTTTGTAGCTTTCCAACCTTAGCCTGGATCCACCGTTTTGCGCGGGCGTTGCATCTTCGTACCGAAGGCGCGCCAGGGGCGCTCCCCGTCCGGGTGGCACCCGTTTCTTCTCTGCCTGGCGGACCCCACCCGGACGGTGCGCTCCGTGCGGGGATGGGATCATGACGGCTCCCGGCCTGCATAATCCCTTCCTCCGCACGTCCTGACGACCCGGACGAGCGCCCCGCGATCACGCAAAACGGTGGATCCAGGCTAAGGGATTTTGCGTGCGATCGAAGGATCCGCGCTAGCGGATCCGAGATCTTGCAGGAAGAGTCGGTTGGTGCGTGCCCGGAGACAGGCCCGCGGGCGGGCCTCTTTAGGGATTTTGCGTGCGATCGAAGGATCCGCGCTAGCGGATCCGAGATCTTGCAAAAGAACTACAGTGCTCGGGGATGGAGCCGAACGAAGCACTCGCCGAGCTGCTCGACCTCTCATCTCAGATCGCGGATGTCGCGATCCTGGGCGAGTCGGGGTTTGTGCTCGCGAGCTCCGGCACGCCGGAGCGCGGTGAACAGCTGGCGCGGATCGCCGCCGAGCTCTTCGCTGCCGCTGGCGATGTGCGTCCGTCCGGCGACGTCTCGCGGGTCGAGGTCGCTCTTGGCCGCACGAGCGTGTTCGTCGTTGCCGAAGGCGGCCGCAGCGCCGTCGCAACGACCGTTCCCGAGCCCACCGCCGGCCTCGTCGTTTACGACCTTCGTACCGCGCTGCGGCGGCTCGACGAAGAGCCCGACCGCAAGGCCGCCGGAAAGAAGAGGAAGGACGCAGCCGATGCGTAGGCTCTTCTCACTCGTTCTCGCCGGTGGGTTCGCATGGTGGTTCTTCGGCCGGCAGCGTCAGGCGGCGCCAGGCAGTGCCACGATCGGCTACGCCGACGGCTCGTCGGTGACGCTCGAGGCGGGATCACCCGAGCTCGACCGGCTGCTGCAGATCGCCGCCGAGGCCACAACCTCGTGACCGACGAGCTCGGGCGCCTCCTCGTGGAGCACGCACTCCTCGAGGGTGACTTCCTGCTCCGGTCGGGCAAACGCTCGACCTGGTACCTGGACAAGTATCGGTTCGAGACACGCCCCGACCTTCTCCGTGCCCTCGGAGAGCGGCTGGCAGAGGTGTCGCGCGAGGTCGAGCCGGACACGGTCAGACTCGCCGGACCGGCTCTCGGAGCGGTTGCGCTAGCGGCTTCGGCGTCCATGGCGTCCGAACTGCCCTTCATCATTATCCGAGGTGAGACTAAGAAATACGGCACAGCGAATCGGATTGAAGGCCCGTTCGACCGGGGGGACCTCGTGTGCCTTCTGGAAGACGTCGTCACATCCGGTGGCGCTCTTGCCGAGTCGGTGTCCGCGCTTCGGGACGCCGGCCTCGTCGTCCGCAACGCAGTGTGCGTCGTGGATCGTGAAGAGGGTGGGGCGGACGCCCTCGCCCGGTTGGGGGTGCGGCTTCGCTCCCTCTACCGTGCGAGCGACCTCCTCGTCGGGCGCTCCCCTGACTGAGAGCCCGGCGCGCAGCGAGAGCTCGACCGAGTCGAGCGTCGAGCAGGCGTCGAAAACCCGCCTGGTTGAGCCGAAACCGCTGGAGCGTTAGGGACTCCGGCGGTCATTACATCGACCGTCTAGCAGGAGGAGTGGCAGTGACCAAGCAAGAGTTCGTAGACGCAGTCGCCGGCAAGACCGGCACGTCCAAGCGCGATGCAGCCGCGGCAGTGGATGCATTTCTCAGCACCGTTGAGGATGCGCTCAAGGCGGGCGACACCGTGACCTTTACCGGGTTCGGGAAGTTTCACACGACCTTCCGGAAGGCCCGCGAGGGTGTCAACCCGCGCAATCCGAGCGAGAAAGTCCAGATCAGGGCGGCGACCGTGCCGAAGTTCTCGGCCGGCTCCGTGTTGAAGAAGGCCGTCAACCCCTAGACCGGCGCGCCCTCCTCCGAGGACAAGCGAGAGGGCCCCTGGCGGGCCCTCTCGTTTGTCCACCAACTCGAACATACGTTCGAGTATCATTGCCGGGATGCAACTCGCTTTCGACGCCGCCGACCGGCTCGTGGAGCTCGTCGAGGCGAGACGCGGCCCGGTTCCGGCAGGCGAAGCTGCGAGGGCGCTCTATGCCCTCGCCTCGGCGCCGACGGCAATCGCGCGCGCTCTGCTCGACGACGTTGTCTCGGGCGACGCGCGGCTCGCGTGGCGCGGCCCGGCTGTCGGGCTGGCCGACCCCCCCGGGGCGGCGACGGCGCTCGAGGCAGCCTCTTTCGTCGTCTTCGACCTCGAGACGACGGGGCTCTCACCTGCCCGCTCGCGCATCGTCGAGATCGGTGCCCAGCGGGTCGAGGCGCTCGAGGCCGGTGCGACGTTCGAGACACTCGTCAACCCAGGCGTGGCGCTGCCGGTGGCGATCACGTCTCTCACGGGTATCGACCAGGACGACGTGCGGCGAGCGCCAGGCCCGGACCTCGCCGTGCGGCGCTTCCTCTCATTTGCCGGCGACGCGGTGCTCGTGGCCCACAACGCGCGGTTCGACATGGGCTTTCTCGATCGGGCAGTAGAGCGCCTAACGGGCAGGCGGGTGGCTGCTCCGGTGGTCGACACGGTCTGGCTCGCGCGGCGGCTCCTGCACGGACGGACGAAGCGCTTCGGCCTCGAGCCGCTTGCTCACTTCTTCGGGACGGCCGTCGCCCCCTGCCATCGTGCCCTCGCCGATGCCTCCGCCACGGCGGAGATCCTGATCGCACTGATCGGGCTCGCACAGGAGCGCGGGGCGGAGACGATCGCAGATCTCGTCGAGCTGTCGGCACCCCGTTCGCGGCGCCTGCACGCGAAGCGCTCGCTTGTTGCCGACGCCCCGACGACTCCCGGGACATACGTGTTCCGTGACGCCCACGGACAGGCGCTGTACGTCGGGCGGGCGCGCGATCTCAGAGTTCGGCTCCGCTCGTACTTCACGGGCGAACGCCAGCGTCCCGCAGTCGAGGCAGCGCTCGGCGCCCTCGCGAACGTCGAATGGCAGCGGTGCGGGAGCGAACTCGAGGCTGCGCTCGACGAGCTGCGGCTCCTGCGTGACCTTCGGCCGCCCGCGAACGCGCGCAGTACCCGACCCGATCGCCACGTCTACCTTCGGCGCCGCGGCGCCCGCTGGGTATGCGGGCCCGAGCCCACCCCGTACGGGCCGATTGCGGGGCGGACGCTCGCCCGGCGTGCAGCGCAGGCGCTCGACGGCTTCGAGGGACACGACCCACGCGACGTGCTCCCCGGGCTGCGTCTGCGCCTGCGACGTCTCGCCGGCGATCTCCGGTTCGAGGATGCCGCTCGGCTGCGCGACCGGATCGCTGCGCTCGAACTCGTTGTCGAGCGGATCGATGAGCTCCGGGGCCTCCAGGCATTGCGAGCGTGTCTCGTGGTGCCTGCGCTCGAGCCGGGAATGGTGCGGGCGGTTTTCGTCGCCGGAACCGTTGTCGCGCGCCGGACGATTCCACGTGGGGGCGGGGGGATCCTCGAGGTCGAGGCCGGTCTGATGGAGGTGCGTAGACGTCTGCCCGCCGAGCTCGAGGCGACGGCTGCGGACGAGCTGCTCCTGATCGCAGCCTTCCTGCGGCGGCCCTCGCCCGAGCTCCGCGTCACCGAGCTCGATCGCGACTCGATCCTCGCGGCGGCCAACGGGGTAGCCTTGGCCAGGTGAGCGCCCGACCGGACGATGAACCGCTCGAGGTGGTCGCGTTTTCCGATCGGGTCGCCGAGGCGGTAGAACGGAAGCGCAGCCAGCTCGTCGTCGGGCTCGACCCACGGATCGATCTCCTGCCCGTCGAACTGCGCGGCGAGGCGGTGCTCGGCCGAGGGGCAGCGGCAGGCGCTGTGGAGCGGTTCTGCAAGGGCATCATCGATGCGGTCGCTCCGTATGTCGTTGCGGTGAAGCCGCAGGTGGCCTTCTTCGAGGCGCTTGGCAGTGACGGCTGGCTGGCGCTCGAGACGGTCTCGCGCTACGCCGCCGACGCGGGTCTGCTCGTGATCGCGGATGCGAAGCGAGGCGACATCGGTTCCACCGCCCGTGCCTACGCCTCCGCTTTCCTCGAGCCCCGCGGCGCCGAGCCGCCGCTCGCAGACGCTCTCACGATCAACCCGTATCTCGGATCGGATTCGATCGACCCGTTTCTTGCCGCCTGCCGGCGCCATGGGGCAGGCATCTTCTGCCTTGTTCGTACCTCGAACGCCGGCGGCCGGGACCTTCAGGATGCCGTGCTTTCCGACGGAACTCCGGTGTGGCGGCATGTCGCGGGGCTCGTCAGCGAATGGGGCGCAGATCTCGTCGGCGAACACGGCATGTCGAGCGTCGGCGCGGTCGTCGGCGCGACCGTGCCGCGGGTGATCGGCGATGCCCGGCGCGCGATGCCGCAACAGATCATCCTGCTGCCCGGGGTCGGCGCCCAGGGAGCAACGCCAGCTGATGTCGCCCGCGCGTTCACGAG
>JANOUB010000081.1:0-1787 GCA_031416615.1 Thermoleophilia bacterium | reverse complement strand
GAACGACAGTGTCGGACCGAGATGGCTGCCCTCGGCTGTGTGGTTGTAGACGACGTCCAGGATCACCTCGATCCCGGCCCGGTGCATCGCCTTGACGAGCCCCTTGAACTCACGTACCTGCTCCCCGTGGGTTCCCGTCGCTGCGTAGCCGGCGTGGGGGGCGAGGAAGCCGATTGTCGAGTACCCCCAGTAGTTTGCGAGGCCCCGCGCCTGGAGGAAGTGCTCGTCGGCGATGTGGTGGATGGGCAGCAGTTCGACCGCTGTGACGCCGAGGTCGACCAGGTGGGAGATCGCCGCGTCGGAGGCGAGCCCGGCATAGGTGCCGCGGAGCTCCTCGCGGACGCCAGGCAGCAAGCGGGTGAAGCCCTTCACGTGGAGCTCGTAGATGACCGTCTCGGCCCACGGGCGACACAGCAGATGATCGCCCTCCCAGTCGAACGACTCGTCGATCACGACCGACTTCGGGATCGCGGCGGCATCGTCGCTTTCGTCCATCACCAGATCGTCGCCATCTGCGTACGCGAGCGTGCGCCCGCGATCCCACTCGACCGGGCCCTCGATCGCTTTCGCGTACGGATCGATCAGCAGCTTGTGCGGGTTGAATCGGTGCCCCCGCTCGGGCTCCCAGGGCCCGTAGACCCTGTAGCCGTAGCACTGACCGGGGCCGACCTCAGGGAGGTAGCCGTGCCAGCTGTGTGCCGTGTGACGGGGGAGGTCGTACCGGGTCTCGACCCCTGAGGCATCGAAGAGGCACAGCTCGACACGCTGGGCGTTCTCCGACGTCAACGAGAAGTTCGTGCCGCTGCCGTCCCAGCTCGCGCCGAGCGGAAACGGCTCTCCGGGCCAGGCACGCATCGCCTGACCCTAGCCGAGCCCCAGCGAGGCGACGCCAGGCTTCAGCCTGGCGTCAAGCGGAGTGCGCCCAACGCTGCGTCATGCGCTACCCGGCCGCCTCTGCGGCCCGCAGTCCCCGCAGCGCCCACACCGCGAAGACGACGGCAAGCGCAAGCGCGAGACCGAACCCCAACGCGAGGTGGGCCGGGTCGCCCGCCAGAAGACCGCGACCGGCCTCGAGCACATACGTGATCGGATTGAACCGCGCCACCGTATGCAACGCGCCCTCGAGCAACGACAGCGGCACGTAGACCGGAGCGAGAAAGAGGAGGAGAAACACCGGCATCTGCATCAGGGGGCCCGCCTGCATCGTGCGCAGCCGCATGGCAATCCCGGCCGACCACAGGAAGCCGCAGACGTTGATGATCAGAGCAAGCGTGTAGAGGCCGATCACATCGACAGGTCCGCCACCCACCTGCATCCCGGAGGCGAGGGCGATCACGGTCAGAAGGGTCGCGGTGATGACCCAGCGGAGCATCGCGGCAAGGGCGTACCCGAGCAAGATGCCGGTCCGGTTCGGCGATGCAAGCATCAGCCGCCGAGCGAAGCCTCCCTCGAAGTCCCGGGCGACACCGAAGCCCGTGAAGACACCGCCGAATGCCGCCGACTGGAGCAGGACGAAGACGAACTGAAACGCCGTGTAGCCGCTCGGGTAGTCGAAGCCGGGCACGTTCTGCACCTGCGACAGCCCACCCGCGAAGGCGATGAAGAAGAAGAGCGGGAACATCAGCGACGGCAGAAGGAGCGACGGGGTTGTGATCACGTTCTTCAACGTCCGCCACGCGACACCGGAGGCAACGGGCCAGAGTCTCATGTTCGTTCCATCCTCTGCCCGAGGGCCCAACTCGCCGCCACGAGCGAGACGACGGCCACCACTGTCGCAAAGCCGAAGC
>JANOUB010000080.1:0-2111 GCA_031416615.1 Thermoleophilia bacterium | reverse complement strand
CAAGCTGCTCGCCTCGGACGGCTTCACGACGCAGCAGACGATCGACGACGCGGGTGCCGCCGCCGAAGGAATGTTCGTCTCGGCCGTCGGAGTCCCGCACGGCGAGCTGTCCGACACGGCGAAGACGTTTGCGGACGAGTTTGCCACCGACTACCTCGGCGGCAAGCCGCTCGACCCGAACGCGATTTACGGCGCGCAGGCGGCGCAGGTCATGCTCGACGCAATTGCGAAGTCGGACGGAACGCGCGGTGACGTCACTGCCAAGCTGTTCGAGACCGAGGTGACCGACGGGCTCCTGGGGACGTTCAGGTTCGACGCGAACGGCGACCCGGCCGACGCAACCGGCCCGGTCGTCGGGTTTACGATCTTCAAGGTGGCCCGCGGGTTGGAGGTCGAGACGACGATCAATCCCGCGGGTTCCACGGTCCGGGCAGCCGCGGGCGGGTAGCCCGGCCGGGATGGGCCGATCCACGCAGAACGCGCTGATGGCGCAGCCAGTAGGGGACGGGCGCATGCCCGTCGCGCGACTCGCGTGGCTTCGCCGCTACGAGACGATCAGCGGAGCGTACGGCGGGGCAAGAACCACTCCCAGTCGGTGGCTGCCGCCGGCGACCCCGCGGGCCATCTCGAGCGCCGTGGAGATGTTGTGGGTCGGGACGAGCCCAAGCGCCCGGGCCGCACTGGCGTCTCGACAGCCTGCGACGAGCACACTGCCGGCGCGGCCGAGGACAGGTGTGCACGTCGCCCAGTCGACGTATGGCAGCAGTGGATGGGGGGCGTGCCCCTGGCGGTAGGCGGCGAGTGCGCGGCTGTCGGCTGCTGCAAGTACCCGCACCGCGGCGATGTGCTCTGCCGACCCGCCTTCGCGCAGCACGTGAAAGAGGTCGCGGTACGGGGCCTGCGGGCCGTGCCCGAACGTCCGTCGGAAATCGTGCAGGAGGACGATCGTCCCTCCCTCGCGAAGCGGCGAGGCGTCGCGCCAGAGCCGCAGAGCATGGCCGAGGCCGGTTGCCGCCGCGGTGATCGGGTTCAGCGGCTCCCGCGGCTCGTGAAGCGACTTCCATGGCAACGGCACGACGATCGTGTCGAGCTGTCCGGCAAGGGGAATGCCGCGGAGAGAGATCCCACGGAGCAGCGCCTCCGCGTGCGAGACCGCCGGCGGCCCGGCGAGGACGGCGACGGCGGTGAGCTCCCGCGCGAGGTGCTGGAGCGTCCGGTCGCGTAGCGCCCCGGGGAGGGTGTTTGCGAGCCGCCGGAGCGGGGAGCGGGCCAACGCTGCGACCGCATCCGGCGAAGACGGGTAGCCGCGGTAGCGGCCCGTCAGCCGCGGATGGTCGAGCACGATCGAAACACCCGTGACGGCGGTGCGGCGCGTGAGCGCGGCTGCGATCTTTCCTGCAAGCACGCCGGTGGGGGAGAGCGACGGGGCGAGCAGCGACGGTGCCGGCGGAGCGGAGGAGATCGCCTCGGCCGCACAGGCGCCGAGCAGCGCACAGGCGCCACCCCGCTCCGAGGTCTCGGCCGCGGTGACGCACACGATCAGATCGGCGTCGAGGAGTGCGCTGTGGATCCGCACGGGCGCCGCCCCCGGGAGCTCGAGCGGGCGAAGGTCGGGGCTCGATGCGTCGTGGACGACGACCGAGCCCCGGAAATCGCGCGCCCGCGTGGGGCGGAGAACAGCTTCGAGCTCGCGGCGCCCAGCCCGTCGCTCGAGGCCGCCGGCGATCACGATCGTGTGTCTGTCGGGCGGCATCCCGAGCCGCTCGAGGTCGTCGACGACGGCGGCGACCGCCTCCTGGCGAGGGTCGCTGGTCGCCCCTGGTAGAGGCAGAGAGCGAGGCTCGACGACGATCGCGACGCGGCCACCGTGGGTGACGAGATCAGCGAGTCCGGGCCCAGACAGGGGGTAGCGGAGCGCCTCGCCGACCGCGGCGGCGATGTCGCGTAACGGATCGAGCGGCGGCGGAGGCGCGAGCAGCACGGCATCGTCCTCGACGGTGACGAGCGAGACGCGTGAGCCCGAGAGAAGGGGGATGCGAGGCATGCCCCCATCCAAGCAGTAGCGCGTCGGGCCGGGCGCTCGTCAGGTGACTGCGCGGAAGAGCCGGAAG
>JANOUB010000079.1:0-3452 GCA_031416615.1 Thermoleophilia bacterium | reverse complement strand
TACGCAGGCCGTCCGCGAGTGTCGTTAGCGTTCGTGGGACGTGCATCTCCAATCCATCAAGATCCGCGGCTTCAAGTCGTTCGTCGAACCGCTCGAGTTGAAGCTCGAGCCGGGGGTCGCCGTCGTCGTCGGGCCGAACGGATCCGGCAAGTCGAACGTCGCCGACGCGATCGTCTGGGCCGCGGGCTCGCTGACGCCGTCGGAGCTGCGCGCGGAGAAGCCCGACGACGTTCTCTTCGGTGGCTCGTCGACCCGGCCTGCCGCCGACCACTGCGAGGTGGAACTCGTCTTCGACAACGAGGACGGCGGTTTCGGCGACGAGGTCGACTTCAGCGAGATCTCGATCACGCGTCGTCTCGTCCGCGGCGGCGAGGGCCAGTACCTCGTCAACAAGGCGGCCGTGCGTCGCACAGATCTCGTCGAACTGCTGGCGGATGTCGGTCTCGGCGGGTCGATGCATTCGATCGTCTCGCAGGGCAAGGTCGATGCCGTCCTCGCTTCGAAGCCGGAAGACCGCCGTCATCTCGTCGAGGAGGCGGCCGGGCTCGGTAAGTTCAAGCGTCGCAAGCATCGTGCCGAGCTCAAGCTCGCGCGCGTCGCGACGCAGGTCGAGCGGGCCAAGGACGTGGAGGACGAGGTGCGGAAGCGGCTGCGCCCGTTGGCATTGCAGGCCACTGCGGCCGAGCGGGCGGAGAAGCTCGTCGTCGAGATCGCCGCGCTGCGAGCGCGGATCGCACAACTCGACATCGCCGCCGTCGCCGAACGCCGCGCCGATGCAGAAGCACGTCGCGACGCTGTCGCGATTGCTCGCCGCAGTGCCCAGGAGAAACTGACCGCACTTCTCGAGGAGCGCCAGCAGGCCGAGGACGAGCTGTCCGATGCTGCCGGCGGCCGCGAGGCAGCGCTCGCGGCGCTCTACCGCCTCCAGGGTGCGAGTGAGCGGCTGGCACTACGGCGTGAGTCGGCGGCGGGGCTGGAAGCGCGGCTGCGGGACGATCTCACGGAGGCCGAGCGCGCCGCCGCCGACCGCAGCGACAACGCCATACGGCTCCTGGAGGATGCCGGACGGGCTGCTGCCGCCGCTGCGCGCGATGCGGCCGAGGCGCACGGCCAGGCGTCGGAACGGGCACGTTTGGCGCACTCTCGCGTCGCGGCCTTCGAACGCCGTCTCTCGACGAGTGCCGAGGCGACGCTGGCCGAGTTGCGCGGCGAGCGCAGCAGCGTTGAGGCGGCACTTGCCGACGCGACGGGCGGCCAGGAGGGTGCGAATCGCCGACTCGTCTCGCTCGGTGCCGCGCGCGAGCGCCTCAGCCTGCGTCAGGAGTCGGTGGCGACGCTCGCCGAGAATCTTGCGCGCGAGCTCGCTGAGGCCCAATTGCTTGTGCGGCGTGGCGGCCCCTCGCCCGTCGAGCTCGAGCTGCGGGCGAACGACGCGGCTGCCGCGGCGCGAGCCGCCGCGACAGAGCGCGACGACGTCGCCGAGCGGTCGCGCTCGACCCGTGAGCGGCTCCAGGCGCTCGAGCGGGCAATCGCCGAGCGGGAAGGCATTCCACCGGCCGCGAGCGCCCTCGCCGCCGCCGGCGAGACGCTCGCGCTCTCTGCCCTCGAGGCCGAGCCTGGCGCCGAGCGCGCGATCGCGGCGGCTCTCACCTGGCGCGCTTCGGCGGTGCTCACTCGCGATGCACAGAGCGGGCTCGAGTTGCTCGAGCGCACGCGCCGGGCTGGGCTCGGCAGCCTGACCGTGATCGTCGACCGCGAGCCCGCTCCGCCAACGGCGCCTCCCGTCGAGGACGCACGGCCGCTCTCCGAGCTGGCAGACGGCGATCCGGCGGCTCTGCGCCTGCTCGACGGTGTCTGGCTCGTCGAGACGGACAGATTGCTCGACGCCACGCACGGAACCGTGATCACCGCGGAGGGCCATGGCTACGACACCGAGCGCGGTGAGCTCTGGTTTGCGGGTGAGACAGCCGAGGCGGTTCTCCTCGAGATGGACGCTCGCCGTCGCGCGCTGGCTGACGAGGCTGACGAGCTCACCGGCCGAGCGTCGACCGCAGCCCATGCGGCAGGCGAAGCCGCGCAGTCTGCTGCCGCGGCGGAGGAGGCGTTTGCGGCAGTTGCGCATCTGCGTGAGCGCAACGTCGACCCGGCGTTCCTCGGGCGGCTCATCGACATCGTCACCGATCTCGAAACGGCCCTCGGTTGTGCTCGCGAGGCGGCGATCCGCCTCGAGGAGCCGCTTGCAGCGCGCCTCACGATCGGCGCGGAACAGGCAAGCGAGCTCGGGGCCGAGCTACGGCGCCTCTCCACGCTCGAGGGTGACGCAGCCCGCCAGGCCGCCGATGCCGTCGCGCGGGCGCAGGCGGCCGAGGTCGTGGTGGCGCGGCTCGGAGGCAACCTGGAAGATGTTCCCCCGGAGGAGTCGACGACACGCGAGCACCTCGTGGCCGAGGCGGCGTCCCTGCTCGTGCTCGCGGATGGATCGGCCGCCCACGCGCGAGCGGCTGCCGACCGGGCGCGCGACGCCGATGCGGCGCTGCTCGAGCGGGCACCTCGACGGTCGGCTCTCGACCCGGACATGCTCGGCCGCCTCTGCGACGCCGTCGCCGTTCTCGGTGCCGGGCTCGAACGTGCCGGTCTGCTGGCTGCCCGACTCGAGGCGCCCGTTCGTGCCCGCGTCGATGCGGGTGCTGAGCGCTCCGCCCGCTTCGGGGAAGAGCTCCGTCGACTCGGCGCCGCAGAGGTCGAAGTGCGGCAGAGCTCGGACGAGGCGACCGAGCGCGCGACGCACGTTCAGGTGGAGCTTGCTCGACTCGATGCCGAGGCGGAGGAGGCCCAGCGCCGGTTCGACGACGCAGGTGCGCAGGAGCCGGGGGAGGGCGACGACCGCGGGGAGCTTCAGGCGCGGGCCGAGCGACTCGACGCCCGTCGCGAGGAGCTCGGCAAGGTCAATCCGCTCGCGCAGGAGGAGTACGAGGCCGAGAAGGAGCGCCTCGAGGAGCTCGCAACCCAGCGTCGGGATCTCGAGATTTCGCTCGCCGAGATCGCGAAGCTCAGGGACGAGCTCGCCGAGACGGTGCAGCGGCGCTTCACGGAGACCTTCGAGACCGTCGCCCGCAATTTCGAGGAGGTCTCCGCCACGCTCTTCCCGGGTGGGGAGGGCCGGCTTCGCCTGGTCGAGCCGGACGCGGACGGTGGCGAGCGCAGTGGTCTCGAATCCGGGGTCGAGGTCGAGCTTCGGCCGGCCGGCAAGAAGATCACACGGCTGACGCTGCTCTCCGGCGGCGAAAAGGCACTCGGGGCGATCTCGTTTCTCTTCGCCCTGTTCCTCGCGAAGCCGTGCCCGTTCTATCTTCTCGACGAGGTCGAGGCGGCGCTCGACGACGCGAACGTCGTCCGCTTTGTCGAGCTCCTGCGCCGCTATGCCGACCGGGCTCAATTCATCGTGATCACCC
>JANOUB010000078.1:0-2105 GCA_031416615.1 Thermoleophilia bacterium | reverse complement strand
TCGAGCGCGAGTTGCCCTGGGGTCGACTCGGGAGCGTCGAAGAGGTCGCCGACGCGGTGACCTTCCTCGTCTCACCTCGTGCCTCGTGGATCGTCGGCGCCTGCGTCACCGTCGACGGCGGGCAGTCGCGAGCGTTCTGAGCGGGCGGCAGCGGATGCAGATCGGCGCACGCCCTCGCCCGGGTTAGGCTCAGCGGACGAGTTCGACATTCAGGAGTTGGTCTACCATGTCGCCTTCCTCGTGATACTCGTCGTCAGCGTTGACCGACCAGACATCGTAGTCGGTGCCGTCGAGGTGGTTCAGGGTGGCGAGGATCGCTGTCCACATCGAGTGGTCCTGGTTGTTGTAGCGGTGCAGGCCGTTGCGACCGAAGGTCTCCAGGTTCTCGAAGCCGGCGAGGTAGCCGCGCAGAATCAGGACGGCCTCGCGGTAGCCCTTGTCGTACATCGGGTAGGCGCGCGGGACGCGAACCTTGACGCCGTCGACAACCTTGGCCGGGTCGAGTAGCCCGATTCCTGCGAGCTCCTTGGTCGCGAGCGCCACGGCATCGTCGGTGTCCATCTCCCAGATCTCGTCGCCCTCGGAGCAGAAGTACTCGGCGCCGAGACACGTCGTGCCGGGCCTGACCAGGTCCGGGCTCCACGCGCCGAAGTTCTGCACGCGTCCGGCCCTCGTGCCCGGGTCGTGGAGGTAGATCCAGTTGTCCGGGAACGGCTGCTCGTCGTCGATCACGAGCGCGACGAGGCAGAAGTCGCGATAACGGAGACCCTTCGCCGCGTTGACGACGTCGTGCGGCGGGGCCGGGTCGAGCGAGAGGATGAGCTCGGAGAGAGGGATGCTCGAGAGCACGCCGTCGACGGCGACGACGCTTTCACCGTCCTCGCTCTCGGCCACGATCTCTGTCACGCGCCCCGCCTCGTGACGGATTGCCGTGCAGCGATGGTGGAGGTGCACAGGGACGCCGCTCCCTTCGACGCGCGAGCGGAACGTCTCCCACATCTGGCCGGGGCCAAGCCGCGGGTAGTGGAACTTCTCGATCAGCGTCGTCATCTGGGTTTTCTGGAGGCCGAGAATGCTCAGGACGGCGTGCGCGAACGAGAAGTTCTTGATCCGCTGCGCCGCCCACTCCGCCTGAATCTCGGAGCCGGGGATACCCCAGACCTTCTCCGTGTACGAGGCGAAGAACGCGTTGTAGAGTCGCCGCCCGAAACGCGCTTCGACCCAGTCCTGGAATGTCACCTGCGGCGCGTGGCGGCGGAGCCGGCTGCGGAAGTACGAGAGCGCACACAGCGTCGACTCGACGATCCCGAGGCGCGAGAGGACGTCTCTCGCCTGGAGCGGGTAGGCGAGAAACTTGCCGCGGTAGTAAATGCGCGAGAGGCGCGGCCGCACGAGGAACTCCTCGCCCATCATGTGCTCCCACAGGCGCTGCACCGGCCCGAGCTTCGTGAAGAAGCGGTGGCCTCCCAGATCGAAGCGGTAGTCGCCGTAGACGACAGTCTTTGCGATCCCTCCGACCGTTCCGTCGGCCTCATAGACCGCACCGCGTGCGCCGCGGAGCGCGAGCACGTACGCCGCGGTCAACCCGGCCGGGCCGGCGCCGAGGACGGCGGTGCCAATCGAGTCCTGCCCGTCGTCGGGTATCGCCGCAGTGCTGCTCACGGCACGCGAGTCTACCGGCGGGCAGGGCGAGGCAGCCTCTGACGATCCGATTCCATATCTACCCTGTCGAGGTGGAGGTCACAGGCAGGGTCACGGACGCATTCGCCTCGCGCGTCCGCGCGCACGAGGAGACGTGGCTGTCGCCGCTCGCGGTCCGCTCTTTCGACACTCGCGGCCGAGACCAGCCGGAAGCCGCGTGTAGCGTCAGAACGCCCTTTCAGCGCGACCGTGACCGCCTCGTGCACTCGAAGCCGTTCCGCCGATTGAAGGGGAAGACACAGGTCTTCATCGACCCCGAGGGGGACCACTACCGCACCCGCATGACGCACACACTCGAGACGACCGCGATCTCGCGCGTCGTCGCCCGGGCACTCCGTCTCAACGAGGACCTCGTGGAGGCGATCGGCCTCGGTCACGACACCGGTCATACGCCGTTTGGCCAC
>JANOUB010000077.1:0-7284 GCA_031416615.1 Thermoleophilia bacterium | reverse complement strand
TCCTCGAGCCCGCCGAAAGGCAGCAGGTCGACGACGTGCTGGTGAAGGGGCTCGACGCTCATGGAGAGCCGATTCTACGCGCCGACGGCGCGAGCAACGTATTCGGGATCACGCCCGGACGGTGATTCGATCCCCGATCGTGTACGCGGCCTCTAACGGGCGCCGAAGAGTCGGGCGAGGAACCCGGGCCGTTTCGAGTCCGCCCCGTGGTCATGGCTGTGGGTCGTACCGCCCTCGTGGGTATGTTCGTTCCCGTCGCCGACACGGTCGTGCTCGTGATCCACATGAGCATGGTCGTGAGTGGTGCCGTCGGGGTGGGTGTGCGCGTGGCCGTCAGGCTCGTCGTGTGTGTGCTCGCTCATCCGGCTCTCCTTTTCCGTCGTGATGAGTCGAGCATAGGCGGTCGGCGCGTCCTCGGTTTAGTCGAACTCGAACGGCTGCCGCCCGCCGTACCCTAGAACGGGTACGGCGCCAGGCTCCATGCCGCCGCGGCGTACCAGACGCCAAACGCCAGGCTGGTGACGCCGAGCATCGGTGCAATCGTCTGGAAAGCCGTCCGCACAGGCCTGCTGACGAGCGTCAGGCCGTACCCAGCGGTGACGATCGTCATCGAGACAGCAGTGAAGACGGCGAGGAGCGCAAGCGACAGGACGGCGAGCGTCTTCGATTCGATTGAGGCGAGGATGAGGATGCTGACACCGGCGCTTCCCCCCACCCCGTGCACGAGGCCGATGCCGTATGCACCGAGCGCCGTTCGCGGCTTGTGCGCGTGGGCGTGCCCGGAGCTGTCCGCGTGGGGGTGCAGGTGGGCATGGTGGACGCCGTCGTGGTCGTGGTCGTGGACGTGGAGCTTCCCCTTGCGCCAGCGGACGAGCAGCCGCACGGCGAGGAAGACGATCAGGAAGCCGATCAAGGTCTCGGCTGCCTGCTGAAGTCTCTCGGGCAGGTACGCGTTGAACACGACGATCGGCAGGCCGAAGACGAAGAGGCTCGTTCCGTGGCCGAGACCCCACGCCAGCCCGAGTCTGGCCGCTGCGCGCGCTGCACGCTCGCGCCCGCCGGCGATCAGCGTCGTCATCGCGGCGAGGTGATCCGGGTCCGTGGCATGCCGCAGTCCGAGCAGCACCCCGACGATCATCACGAGCAGCACGGAGGTGCCGTCCGAAAAGCCAGTGAACCATTCATCTAGACCGAACATCGGACTCCTCTTTCAGAGTAGTGGGTTGAGGGCGCGCAGGGTCATTGCGACGCCCAACGTGATAACGACGACGGCGCTGACGGCCGGGAGCGCACGGATCAGTCGCCCCTCGAAGGACATTCGGCTGAAAGCGCGTTTTGCAGTGATCGCGACCAGGCCGATCGACGTGATCGCGAGCGCGAGGCCGAAGCTGAACGCGACGATCAGTACGAGCCCGTAGGCGACCCGCTGGAGCGAGATCGCAGCGAGCAGAACGACGAGCGCGGTAGGGCACGGGATGATGCCGGCGGAGATGCCGATGCCGAGGAGGCCGCCACGACCCGTCGCCTTGTCGCCGTCGTGATGGTGCGACTGGCCGTGCGCATGAGAATGACCGTGCGAGTGGTCATGCCCGTGCGCGTGACTGTGGCCGCCTCCCGGGGACTCGCCACGTCGCCATGAGCGAACGCGCCAGCGGAGGATCGTCAGGCCGACCCCGAGCACGAGGAGCGCCGAGACGAGATTGAGCCATGGATACAACTGTTCCGGGACGATGAAGGCCGACAACAGCAGGGTTACGGCGCCCAGGGCGAACACACCCGCCGTATGCGTGACCGTGACGATCAGCCCGAGCATCGCCGCATCCCGCGGCCGGCCTCGCGTGCCCACGAGGTAGCCCGCGACGATCGCTTTGCCGTGGCCTGGGCTGAAGGCATGGGCGGCGCCCCAGAACAGTGCCACGAGGAGGGAGAGGAGCACGAAGCCGAGCGACAGGTTCTTCTCCGCGATCAGTTTCGCGAATCCCTTCGAGCTCGTTTCACGTACGGCGGCACGCTGTCCAAGCTCCCCCGCAGAAGGCAGGGACGGGGGCGTGGTCTCCGAGCCCGGCTCGAACGACGCGGTCGCCGTCGTGACGTCGAGCGGGCTCTTGAGCAGATCCTTCGGGTATGCGCGCAGCTCGTCGCTGACGCTCGCAGACGGCGCGGACGTCTCCGTCACACGGGCATCGCCTGTGGCGCGCACGACGATCTCCTTCCAGCCGATGCGGCCCAGATAGGTCGGGTCGCGGTACGTCAGCGAGAGGGGAGCCTGCGAGCGGTCGAGCTTGCCCGTCTGCAGCAGCACCTCGAGGCGAAGCGTGCGCAGTCCGGCGGCACCCGGTGGGAAGGCGATCACCTGACGCACAGGCGTCAACGCGGCCGGCGAGCCACCGATCCGCAGCTCGAGACTGCGCGCGATCCGCCTGGCTGCAGTTGCCGCCCATGCCTTGGGATTGTTGATCGACTGGAGCTCGCGGAATGCCGGGATCTCCGCCATGTCGAGCACGTAGACAACGTAAACGCGGTCGCCGGAGGGCTCGATCCTACTGTAGTGGTTGATCGTGAAATTGCCGAGCGGATGCGCCTGCGCCCCGGGCGCGGTGACTGCGAGAAGCACCAGCAAGCTCGCCACAAGGACGAGGACGGTTCGAGTGGACTTCATCGAGTACTCCCTTCTTCCTGATTTGCGCACGTGGTTCGCGAGCGCGCACTCATTGGTTCGGTTCCTGAACGAGGCGGCGCGCAACGGGCGCCCAGCGCACGGAGAAGGACGGGCTCAGCGCGAGGGCCTTCCCGTACCAGGCGCGCATTCCGGCACGATCTCCGGCACAGTCGGCGATATAGCCGCGGTGAAAGTAGAGGAGAGCATCCTTCGTCCCGAGCCGCAGCGCCCGTTGCGACCAGGGGGTTGCCTCGTCGCAGCGCCCGGCACGCGCTAGCGCCCAGCCGAGCGCGTCGTCGCCATAGATCGAGGGCCGGTCTGCTCGGGCTCTGCGTGCGAGTACAAGGGTTCCCTGCGGATCGATGCGCCGATCGGCGCGATACACCGCAGCCTCGAGGTCGATGCGCACGCCGTTCGCCCGCAGCAGACGCTGGATCACCGCGACGGTCGCACGCTGCCGCCGTGCCTCCACGGGGCGGCCACGGCGATCAAGCAGCTCTTCGAGCAGGCCGAGAAACTGCGGTAGGGGGATCGTCTCGGACGCGCGGCGGGCGTCGCGGATCGCGAGGTCGAGGCGTCCACGACTCGCCTCGACGCGTGCCCGCTGCTCGAGCGCATACACGTAGCCGGGCGAGACGTACAGGGCCGACCGAAAGTGCCGGTCGGCGGCGGCGACACGGCCGCGGCCGAACTCGAGCTTGCCGAGCTCGACCTCGACCCACGCCGTCGACTCGGGCTGACCGCCCGACGCATCAAGAGCAAGCTGCATGGCGGCGACGGCACCGACCGTGTCGCCGCTCAACTCACGGGCGTAGGCGATGCGTGCGTACGACGCGAGATTCGGCTTCAGGGAGATCATCCGCTCGAAGCTCTTGAACGCCGCCGAGTATCGGCCGAGTTCGATTTGCGCGTCGCCGATGACGCCGAACGGTCGGGCCGAGTATGGCGCAAGCTTTCGTGCCTTGACGCCGACGACGAGCGCGCGGCTGAATTGATGCTGGAGGAGGGCCAGGCTGCCGAGGCCGAGCGTCGCTGCCGGATCGTTTCGGCGCGCGGCGAGAGCTGCCTGGAGCGCTGCGTTCGAGCGCGGCAGGTACGACGCGTCGCCGGTCTCGCGCCAGCGGATCTGGTAGGCGAAGCCGAGCGAGGCGAGCGCGTCGGGATTCTTCGGCGACGACGTGACTGCCGCCTCGAGCTTTGCGATCGTGGCCTGCGTGCCGCCCCGGGCGATCTCGGAGAGCGCGCTCTCCGAGATCGCCTGCGGCGACTCGACAGCCGTCGACCCGGCGGAGGGAGACTCCGCGAAGACGCCGCCGAACAGTGCCCCCGCGAGCAGCGCAACGGAAACGGCGCTACCGGCGACGAACTTTGTGCGGTGTCTCATCGAAGTCTCCCTCCCTCTCCTCTACCTAGCGATCACGGGTTGACGTGGACCCTCGTGACACCATCGTGCGGCGCCGCGAGGAACGGGAACGACGCGGTCGTGGCGACATCGTTCGTGTTGACGCCGTCGACCGTCGCGAGCCCGAGGTAGTTCGGCCCTCCGACCGCCTTCACGGCGATGTCGGTGACGTCGTCGTTCGGGCGCCGTCCGTTCGGCCAGGCTGCACTATCGCCGCCGAGCACCCCAGGGACGCTCGACTGGCTGCCGAGTGGTGTGGGAGCGATACCGAGGTTGAGCCGCAGGAGGTCGGAATCGACTCCCGCAGTCCCGGAGCCGTAGACGAGCCCGTTGTACTGAAGCAGGACTGCCTGGAGATCGTTCCGGTTGAACTCCGCGAGTGCCGGCGGCGTACCCGGGCCGGGAGGTTTCGGGGCGCAATTGACCAGCGCCACGAGGCACCCCGTGTTGATGCCGAAGACGATCTGTGCGGCAAGCGCGATTCGGGGCTTGAGATAGTACGACAGGAAGTCGATCTCCTGCTCGGGCGACTTGGCGTTCCATTCGTCCTTGCGCTCGGTCGGGATGATGACCTCGTTGACGAGCGGGTTGGCGAGTCGCTGTACCTGAACGAGCGGCCCTTGGTCCTTGCCGCCGAGGACACGCACCTTGTTCCGGCTCGTGAACGCATACGCACCGATCGTGTTGGAGCCGTTCGAGATCATGGCCATCGGCACCTCGAGCGCGATCGTGTGTACGTTGTACCCGGCCAGCATGTCGATCCCCGAGCCCGGAGCCGTTCCGAAGATCGGCCGCAGGTTGAGCGTGTCGAACACCGCTCCGAGGTCGATGAAGAACGGGTCGTCGCGGGGGCCGGCGAACACCCGGACACCACCGTTGAGCGACTTGACCCCCTCCGAGAGGAAGTTGGCCTCGTAGTTGGGTGTCGTCCGCGGCCCGACGTTGTTCGGGAGCACGGGGAGCTTGCCTTGATTGAGCTTGTCCGCCTTGCCGCCGTTCACCGACATTGTCACGTCGTACCTCTGGCGGACGCCGTTTCCAGGCGAATCCACATCGGTCACGGCCGGAAGTCCGTTGATCCCGCCGACATATGCAAGCGGTAGGTCGAGATCCTGGACGAGTCCCTCGATCTTCGTGTCGAAGGTGAAGTCGAACCGAACGTCGTCGGCGACGCCGTCGCGATCGTTGTCGATCTCGAACGAGTACGTCACCGTCGGGTCGAACCCGTAGTAGTTCGGGCCAGAACTCGGCTCCTCGCCTGGGTTCACGTTCATGATCAGGACGACCTTGTTGTCTTTACCCGGCTCGTAGCTGCGGAACATGAAAAAGTCCGAGATATCCGCGGCCGGATCGAGGGAGATCAGCGGTGCCTCCCTGTGACTGGCCGCACTCGCCCGCTCGGGCGCAGCGCGACCACTGAATGCAGCGGCGATCGCGGCCGTCGTGGCGAGTGCCACGAGCAACGCGATCCCACCTCGCTTTACTGACATTTGTTGCTCCCTTCCCGTTGTGTTGTGTGGTGCGGTTGCGCTGTGTTCGCTCGCAGTTGCGTTTTGGTTCAGCCCAGGTCGTCAGCGTGCCCATCCACCTCGTTTCGGCATGCTCGACCCGGTTCGGTCGGGGTGAGGTGTGCCCTCACCCCGACCGTTCCGCGTTACGGCTTCTGCAGGCCCTTGCTGTTCGCAAACCCGCTCTCGGGGTCGGCGATGTAGGGGAACGAGCCCATCAGCTTGGCGTCGTCTCCGTTGACGCCGTCGCCGAGCGGGAGCTTCGTGCCCTTCAGGAACCCACCGACGGCCTGCTCGGCGATGTCGATCACATCGTCCTCGAGGCGCCTGCCGTTCGGCCAGCCCTGGTTGTCACCCGCGAGCACGCCGAGCCGGTTCGGAGCGGCCGTGACCGGGATGCCGAGGTTGAGACGGAGCACGTCTGCCGCCTTCGGCCCCGTGTAGTTCAGCTTCGGCACGCCCGTGAGCAGCACCGCGACGAGGTCGTCACGGTTCGTCTCGGGGGCACCGAGCTTGTACAGCTTGTTGATCACCGCGGCGAGAATGGGCGTCTCGTAATACTTCTTGTACGCCCCGTCGTTCCACGGCTGCTGCGCGTTCCAGAGATCCTTCAGCCCGGTCGGGATGATGACCTCGTTGACGAGCGGGTTGCCGAGCCGGTTGACCTGCACCCAGCCGCCGCGATCACGAGTCTTCTGACCGCGGGTCGTCACCTTCCTGCGCTCGACCGACGCCCAGACGCCGACCGTACCGTCCTTCGCCTTCAGATCCGCGATCGGCACCTGAATGCCGATCGTGTGGACGGCGTAACCAGAGAAGAAGTCCTTCCCTCCGCCAGCGTTCCCTGTGCCCTTACGGATCGCGACCAGGTCGAAGATGGCGCCGATGTCACCGAAGAACGGGTCGTCCCGTTGGCCGGCGAACGCACGCGAGGCGCCGCCGTCGAACGAGGCGATCGACTTCGTCACGAGCGACCGGTAGTCCGGAGTCGAACGCGGCCCGATGTTGTTCGGAGGCGTCGTCCCCTTCGCGACCACTGTCGTCTTCCCACCGGCTGTCCGCGTCACCGTGAACGGCTGGGCGGTGTCACCGAGGAAGAACGGCCCCGTCTTCCGCTGGAACTGGAAGCGATAGATCACGTTGGGCTTCACATCGCCGTCGGTGTCGATCTTGATGCTGTACCGGGCGCCGGGCGAGAACGTGTACCAGTTCGGGCCTGCACCGGGGTCCTCGCCGGGAATCACGTTCGCGAGCAGCGTGACCGTGTCCGGCTTGTCGGGGCTCCGGAAGGCATACACGTCCGTCAGGTCTGCTGACGGATCTTCCGCGATGAGCGGTGCCTCCCGGTGGCTCGACGCCGAGCCGCTGCCCGGGCCGATCGTGAATGCAGCGGCGATGGCCGCTGCGACCAGCGCGAGGGCGGAGCCCACGATCGCTGTTGCTTTTCTCATTGCACTCTCCTTGAGTGGGGACTCGAATCGGGGGTTGGTTCGTTCAACATCGGAAGGCGGTTCGGCTCGTGTTTGCCGAACCGATCGGCGGCCTGGAACGAAGCAAGCACCGATGTCTGCGTCCACCTCCACCGTGGTAGCGTTGACCGACTCGTCGGTCACCTGGTCCATGCGCAAGCACCTTGCTCACCTCTCGGACGAAGCCCTCGTCGCACTCGTCGCCCGCAGCGACGAAGGCGCGCTGGCCGAGTTGTACGACCGCGT
>JANOUB010000076.1:0-2310 GCA_031416615.1 Thermoleophilia bacterium | reverse complement strand
ACGGGCGCGGATCTCCCGACACACATCCTCGCCACTTCGGTCCGGGAGCATCAGATCGAGCACGATCAGTCCAGGCTTCACGCGTTCGGCGAGAGCGAGGCCCTCGCCGGCGGTTCCGGCGACGTACACGAGGTACCCGTCACGCTCCAGATACGCGCGCGCGACCTCTTGCACCGACGGGTCGTCGTCCACGATCACGACTTTCTTGTTCACCTCGCTCATCTGCGATGCGAACCTGCCAGACACGTGTGAAGTTGCCGTGAAGGGACTGCGCGTTGGTCGCCGCGGGTTGCTCTACCCTGCCGGGCAGTGATTCGCCTGCGTGAGTTGATCGACCGTGGTCGTCGGCACCCGGTTCTCGGTCCGGTGCTGATCGTCGTGCTCGTGCTCGTGATTGCGCTGATGATGTTCCACGAGGGGCATGAGTCGACCGGCGCCGATATCGGCGTCCTCTGCGTCGGCTTCATGTTGCTGCTGATCCGAGCAGTCGTGCCACGACCGACGACCCCGGAAACCGTGTCAGCGCAGAAGGCCACAGTCGCGCGGGCACCGCCCCGCACGACTACAAGCCACATTGTTCCCGCCGGATACGGCGGACCGAGATCTCTCCCGCTTCGGCTGTGAGTTGCGACCCGCCCTGCCCGCAGGGCACGTCCTCGCACGCAACTCATCTGATCGAAGGGAGATCTTCATGTCGGGTTCCAACACAGCTTGCTCACGTGCCACACCCGCGAACAACTCGGATCGGCTGCCCTCGGCAACGCGCTGGGACGGTCGCGTGGAAGCCTGGGAGGGCGTCGCTTCATCACCCGTCTTCAATCGGCTCGCTACTCGGGTGCTCGAGCTCGCGGCCATCGAGGACGGCAACACCGTCGTCGATCTCGGCGCCGGCACAGGGCTGCTGGCGCTTCCCGCGGCGAGAACCGCGCTGGAGGTGATCGCCGTCGACTACAGCCAGCCGATGCTCGACCGACTCGCAGAGCATGCGGTCGCGGCCGGCCTCCAGGGGATCACCTGCGTGCGCGCCGATCTGCGCGAAGTACCGATTCCGGACGCCGTCGCCGACATCGTCGTCTCGAGCTACGCGTTCCATCACATCAACGACGCCGGTAAGGCGCTCGCTCTCGCCGAGGCGCGGCGCATTCTCCGCCCGGGCGGCCGACTCGTGATCTGCGACATGATGTTCGGACTGTCGCTTCGTGCCTCGGATCGGCGGATCATCGCGGGGAAAGTCGGCGCGATCGCACGGAAAGGGCCCGCGGGACTCGTGCGGATCGCGCGAAACGCCGGCCGCGTCGCAACCCGGCGCTGGGAGCATCCCACCTCGCCTGAGCGCTGGCGGCAGCTTCTCGCGGCACGCCGGTTCGTCGACGTCCACGTCGAGATGATCGAGAACGAAGCAGGAATCGCGTTCGCGCGTCGACCCGCGGAGGGCGTGGCGTGAGACGCGCTGCGCTGCTCCTCGCCGCCGCCGCCCTTCTGGCGGTCGTCGCGGTCGAGGTAGTCCGAGAGTCGAAAGCGCAGGCGGCCTCCTCCGTGCGGCTCACGTCATCGACGGCTGCAGTCAAGCCGGGAGCTGTCCCGCTCTTCAAGCAGGTGTTCCGCAACAACTGCGAGACGGCGTCACTCTCGATGCTGCTCGCCGCGGCTGGCGTTCGCGTCGACCAGCGCAAGTTGCAGCGCGAGCTGCCCCGAAGCGGCCCGCTCGATCCGATCGTCTCGCCTGACGGAACGTGGACCTGGGGTGCGCCTGACGAAGGGTTCGTCGGGCGCGTCGAAGGGGGCGGCAGCGCCGGCGGGTTCGGCGTCTATCAAGGCCCGATCAGACGGCTCGCAGCCCGTTACGGGGTTCGGCTCGTCGATCTCAGCAGGCGCGATGTCAGCGCCGTCGTCGCACGTCTCCGGCAGGGGCGCCCGGTGATGTCGTGGATCGGGCTCAGCGACGGACCGTACCGGCGCTGGCGTGCTCCGAACGGCCGTCCGGTCAGCGTCAACTTCGGGGAGCATGCGGTCGTGCTGACCGGGATTCGCAACGGGATGATCCTCGTCAACGACCCGCTCAGCGGAACGCGGCTGCGATGGTCGGTGGATGAATACGCAGCGAAGTGGAGGTTGCTCGGACGGCGCGCACTCGGTCTCTGAGTCAACCGAAGTAGGCAGATGTTCAGGGGTCGTGGAGCGCTTCGCCGGGCTCGCTGGCGCGGATCGCCTGCCACGAGTCCCAGGTGATCGGCCTTCCTTCTCGGGCCCACACTGCTCTCGTCTGTCTTTCGTGAGACGCAGCGGGCCGATCCCGACTCAGCGCGTGAA
>JANOUB010000075.1:0-2324 GCA_031416615.1 Thermoleophilia bacterium | reverse complement strand
CCGGCCAGGAAATCCAGGTCGCATGTGAGCGTCGTCGTACCGGTGCAGCCTGGCCCGCGGTCTGTCTGACTGGCGGCGTAGACGACTTGCGAGGGGAGTTGGACGACGACGAAGGCACGCGACGCCGGAGCACCGAGGTTCTTGACGCTGACCAGGTACGTGACCGTCGCGCCGACGGTCGGGGCGGTCGGCGTGACGCTCGCTTGGGTGTGAGATCGGGACCGGAGCCGCCCGAGGAGGGCGGAGGTGGAGCCGGCAGGGAAGCAGATTCAACCGTGACCGTCTGGGTGGCGGCGCTCTTGCCCGCCGCTGCTGCCACGATCGTCGCTGAGCCGCTTTGGGTGTCACGGAAGTAGATGCTTGTCACGGTCTCGCCCGAGGCGATCGGCGTCGTGAGCGTCGCCGTCCAGGGGCCGCCGCTGTTGGTCGAGAACTCTCCCGTCGGCGAGGACGACGTCAGCTCGACCGTCACCGGGAGTCCGGCCGTGTATGCCGTCCCGCTGCTCGTGCGCAGCTCGACGGTCAGTGGCGCCGAGGGCACGCCCGGCGACAGGGTCTGCGGGTTCGTCGCGAACGCGAGGGCGGACGGCTTCCAGGCCGCGAACGTGCGCCAGGCCGTCGTTACGGCGGCGCCGTCGAGGTCGCGGTTGCACCATGTAGAGCCACACGCTGCCTCGGCGGCCTGCGCCGAGTCGGCGATCGCAGCTGCCAGCCGCACGAGCAGCGCATCGGTCTGCGCAGTGAAGTCCCCAGACGGCATGCCAACGAGGTTCCGCGGCGACCACGCGAAGCCGAAGCGGCTGTTGCCCGCCGAGCCCATCGCGTACGTCTGCGCCGAGACGTAGTCCTGCATCAGCTCGACCGGAACGTTCGTCCAGCCGAACGAGGCATCGTATTGCCAGGCCGCGTTCGCGAGCGGGCTGTAGGCGGCGGCGAGGAACGCTCGCGCCGACTCCCCTGCGACGGGCGCGACGCTCGCCAGCGACATCTGGTGCTGCAGGTATTCGTTCAGCAAGTCGCGCCGCGCTTCTCGCACCACACCGGCGACAGCGTAGGTACGGACGTCGCCGTAGAGCTCCTGCGACCAGTCGCTGGCGTAGCGGCTCAGGTCGTCCCAGAACGCCGCGTCCTCGTACCAGTCCTGGAGCCGCGCCTGGTAGACGGAGAGATCTCCGGTCGCCTGGCCGATTCCGGCGATGAACACCGTGCCGCGCGCGGACGGCAGCACGCCGTCTCCATCGTGGAGGCCGTGCAGGAAGGCGCGCATGTTCACGCGCGCGCTGCCAACGCCCTGACGCACCGCCGACGACAGCTCGTTCAGCGCCCAGCTGTCGCCGGCAGCAACGTCGTAGCCGGCAGCCGCCATGCGCCGCCGCGCCTCGACCCCGGCCGTGTACCAGGAGTTGCCCGTGGTCGCGACCCAGGAGCTCCAGCCCGTCACGTTGATCTCTGCCAGAGCGTGGAAGGTCGTCCCCAGCGCGCGGATTCGCCACGCCTGATCGGAACGCGGCTGCGTCTTGTCGGCCGCCAGCGGCGGCACGGAGATGTAGTACTGCACACAGGGAGATGCGTTCGCTGCGAGCTTCGTGGCGAGGCGAAGCCAGTCGGTCGCCGCGTAGAAGACGGCACGCAGCAGCCGGCAGTCGGCCGATCGCAACTCGCGCAAGCGCGGCCGCTGCACCAGCTCGCTCCAGAGCCGCTGCGTAGCAACCGGCGTCAGCGACGGAACCGGCCGCAACGCGGCCGAACCGTTGAGGCGCGAGTCGGCGGCCGCTGAGCTCGTCGCGCTGACCGAAGCGACAATCACCGAAGCGACGACGACGCCAAAGAGCAAGAGCAACCTCCGCAACAAGCCCGACCCCCCACCCCTCACGACCTCTGGAACGCTTGCAGAGTAGCCGTCGAGCTTCGGGGGCCTCCCGCCGGCCCATTCGAGTGGGGTCGGCGGGATCGCTAGCGGCCGATGACGACTGTCCGTACGACCGGCGGTGGAATCATGAACCCGACAGGCGCACCGTTCGGGCGGGGTGCTCGCCGAAGCGCAACTCGAGGATTCCGCGCAGAGCGTCAATCACATTCGCCCGCGCCTCTGCTCGCGTCTTTCCCTGGCTATGTGCACCCGGAACCTCGGGTATCGAGGCGACGATCCAACCGTCCTCCCCCTGCTCGAAGACGATCGTCATGTGCAGCGATTCGCTCACTGCGGACAAGGTAGCCGATTGGCGTCCGGCGATCAGCCACGGCCTCCGGCCTTCTCCGCTCGGTGCCGCTCTGACCGGCTGCCAAGGACCAGAACACCGCGACTGAAGCGCCGCCCGGATCAG
>JANOUB010000074.1:0-6149 GCA_031416615.1 Thermoleophilia bacterium | reverse complement strand
GTGCTTTCTCGAGACGTTCGGCGGCGGCTATGGAGGCCGCCAGCTGAGCGACGGTCCCGACGCGGTCCAGACCCACGGCCAGAACACCGAGAATGCACCCGTCGAGGAGACCGAGCTCAACTACCCGGTGCGTGTGACGCGGCTCTCGCTCGTCGACGACTCCGACGGCCCGGGGCGCTTTCGCGGCGGGCTCGGCCTGCGCAAAGACTTTTTCTTCGAGCGGCCGACGACGTTCACCGTGCTTGCCGACCGGACGGAGCGTGGTCCCTGGGGTGTCTTTGGCGGGCACGACGGCAGGCCGGCCGAGTACGTGTTGATCCGGGCCGGCGAGGAACGGCGGCTTCCCGCCAAGGCGACAGTGGAGCTCGAGGCCGGCGATGTCGTCAGCTACCGCACCTGCGGCGGTGGCGGCTACGGGCCACCCGAGGAGCGCGACCCCGGGCGCGTCCTGCGCGACGTGCTCGAGGGCAAGGTCAGCGCGGAGCGCGCCCTCGCTGTCTACAAGGTGGTCGTCAACGACCGCGAGTTGGACGAAGGCGCGACGGCGGAGCTGCGCGCATGAGTCTCGATCGGATCTCTTTCGAGGTGATCAGGAATGCCCTCGTCGCCGCGACGGACGAGATGGAGCTGACTCTGCGCAGAAGCGCCTACTCGACCAACATCAAGACGCGCTCGGACTTCTCATGTGCGTTCTTCGACGCGGAGTTACGGTCGGTCGCTCAGGGATTCGCGCAGCCGGTCCACCTCGGCTCGATGGTCGAGCAGGTGCCTCAGGCGGTGCGGAGCTACGGCCCAGAAAACCTCGGGCCCGGGGATGTCATCGTCACGAACGACCCGCATCCGAGCGGGGTCCACCTGAACGACGTCAGTCTGATCTCCCCGGTCTACGTCGGGGACGACCTGCTCGGCTACGTCGCGAACATCGCGCATCATGTCGACGTCGGTGGGGGTGCTCCAGCGAGCATTGGCGCGTTCCGAGAGGTCTTTCAGGAGGGGGTGATCATCCCGCCGGTGAAGATCGTCGAGTCGGGCAAGATCGTCTCTGACATCTTCAAGCTGATCCTGGCGCAGATCCGCTCGAAGCACGAGACGGCAGGCGACTTCCGCGCCCAGATCGCTGCGAATGCGACGGGGGTGCGTCGGATCCAGGCGCTCGTTGCCCGGCACGGGCTCAGCACGATTCTCGCCGCCATGGAAGAGCTCCTCGCCTACACCGAGCGGCGCGCGCGGGCCGAAATCTCCGCGCTGCCAGACGGCGTCTATGAGGCCGAGGGATTCGTCGACAACGACGGCTACTCGGACGAGCCGGTGCGCCTGCAAGTGCGGATCGAGATCAGTGACGCAGGCGTCCATTTCGACACGGCGGGATCTGACCCGCAGCGGCGGGCGCCCGTCAACTCGACCTACGCGATGACGTTCTCGGCCTGCGCCTACGCGCTCAAGTGCCTGATCGACCCCGACCTGCCGGTGAACGACGGCTTCTACCGTCAGATCTCGCTGGACGCGCCGAAAGGGAGCGTCACCAACTGCACCTGGCCCTCGGCGGTCGTCGGCGGTTGGGAGACGCACGCCCGCCTCGTCGAGGTGATGATCCGCGCGCTGCTGCCGGGCTTCCCCGACCGGCTCCCCGCCGGGACGAAGGGAATGATGTGCCAGGCTGGCTTTGGTTCCCTCGATCTCGAGGCAGGCCGATACACCTGCTTCTACGACACCTTCGCGGGCGGCTACGGGGGCCGCTCGACGAGCGACGGCCCCGACGCCGTTCAGACACACAGTCAGAACACCGAGAACGCGCCGATCGAGGAGACCGAGCTCAACTACCCGGTGCACATCAGCAGCCTCTCACTGGTCGAGGACTCCGACGGCCCGGGGCGCTTCCGCGGTGGGCTCGGACTGCGTAAGGACTATCGCTTCGATCTGCAGACGACGTTCACCGTCCTTGCCGATCGCGATCGCTTCGGGCCGTGGGGCGCGTTCGGGGGCCATGCGGGCCGGATCGCCGAATACGTGCACGTGCGGGACGGCGTCGAGACGCGACTCTCCTCCAAGACCACGCTCGACCTCGTTCCGGGCGACATGATCAGCGTCCGCACCTGCGGCGGCGGCGGCTACGGGCCACCGGAGGAGCGCGACCCCGAGCGGGTCCTCCGCGACGTGCTCGAGGGCAAGGTCAGCGCCGAGCGCGCACGCGATATCTACCGGGTCGCGGTCGTAGACCGGCGGCTCGACCAGGCGGCCACCGACGAACTACGAGCCTCTGACACAACGACGCACCCAGCCGGCGCGTGATCATAAGGAGACCCACATGAGCGTTCGGCTTGCGATCGACATCGGCGGCACCTTCACCGACGCGACGCTGATCGACGAGGAGACCGGAGACGTCTCGATCGCAAAAGTCCTGTCGACGCCCGCAGACCCGTCCCTGGGGTTCATGCAGGCGGTCGATCGTGTGCTCGCGGCCGGTGGCGTCGGGGCCGGCCAGGTGGGGTTCGTCGTTCACGCGACGACCGTGGCAACGAATGCGATCATCGAGGGGAACATCGCGCGCAGCGGGTTCGTCACGACCGAGGGCTTCCGCGACCTGCTCGAGATTGCCCGGCAGGTCCGCCCGTCGCTCTACGACACGCAGTTCGAGAAGACGAGGCCGCTCGTCCCTCGCGATCGTGCGGTCACCGTCCGTGAGCGCCTCGGTCCGGCCGGGGAGGTACTGACGCCGCTCGACGACGACTCGGTGCGCGAAGCCGCCGCGATCCTTCGTCGCGAAGGGGTCGAGTCCGTTGCCGTCTGTTTGCTTCATGCCTACGTCAACCCGGAGCACGAGGAACGTGTCGGCGCGATCCTCGCCGAGGAGTTGCCGGGCATCCCGATCTCGCTCTCGGCCGAGGTCGCGCCCGAGTTTCGTGAGTACCTGCGTGCCTCGACGACGGTGATCAACGCGGTCATCCGTCCTGTCGTGGAGCGCTATCTCGAGCGGATCGAGGGGAGACTGGCCGCAGCCGGAGTCGAGGCGAAGCTGCTCGTCATGCAGTCGAGTGGGGGCGTCTTCAGCTCCGAGGCTGCGCGGATGCGGCCCGTCTTCATGGTGGAGTCGGGCCCGGCCGCAGGCGTGATCGCCTCGGCGTATCTCGGCGAGACGCTCGGCCACCCGGACATCCTCTCCTTCGACATGGGCGGCACGACCGCCAAAGTCGGCCTGATCCAGGGCGGTAGGCCCTCGGTGACGAAGGACTACAACGTCGGTGGCCACGCCGGCGCCGGGATCGGCGCGATGTCGCTCTCCGGCTACCCCGTCCGGACCCCGGTTGTCGACCTCGTCGAGATCGGCGCCGGTGGAGGATCGATCGCCTGGGTCGATTCGGGTGGCCTGCTGCGCGTCGGCCCCCGGAGCGCGGGCGCGGATCCGGGGCCGGTCTGCTACCGGAATGGCGGCACCGAACCGACTGTGACCGATGCGAACGTCGTCCTCGGACGGCTGAACCCGGGCTACTTTCTCGGCGGCGAAATCGGCCTCGATGTCGAAGGGGCGCGTCGCGCCATCGAGGAGCGTTGTGCCGGCCCGCTCGGGCTCAGCGTCATCGAGGCCGCGAACGGGATCGTCGAGATCGCGAACGCTGCGATGGTGAACGCTCTTCACCTGATCTCGGTGCAGCGTGGCTATGACCCGCGCGACTTCGTGCTCGTCGGCTTCGGCGGGGCCGGCCCGGTGCACGCGAACGCGCTCATGCGCGACGCCGAGATACCCTCGCTGCTGATCCCGCGCAGCCCGGGGATCTTCTCTGCCACCGGGCTGTTGACAACCGATCTGAAGCGTGATGCTGCTGTGACGATCATGCGCCGCCTCGATGCGCTCGATCTCGCCGAGGTCGAAGCGACGTTCACGCGGCTCGAGGAGGCGGGTCGGGAGGAGTTGGAGCGCGAGGGAGTCGCTGACGAGGCGATCGAGTTCGCCCGCCAGGTCGACCTCCGGTACGTCGGGCAGAGCTACGAGTTGACGATCCCGGCCGGCGACGGGATGACCGAACGCTTCAACCTCGAGCACGACCGCACGTACGGCTTCGCCGCTCCAGACGAGCCGGTCGAGGTCGTAAGCCTGCGGCTGACGAGCGTGGGCCGGATCGCGAAGCCGCCGCCACGGCGTCTCGAGGCGGGTGGTCGGCCGGAGCCGAAGGAGCGGCGACCCGTCTACTTCGCCGAGGCCGGCGACTACGTCGACTGCCCGATCTACGATCGCTACGCCCTACCGGGCGGAGCGACGTTCGCGGGCCCGGCGGTCGTCGAGGAGTTCGACTCGACCACGGTCGTCCATCCCGGCTTCACCGTGCACGTCGACGACGTCGGCAACCTGATCATCGAAAGGGAGGCGGCATGAACGAGGGACGAAACCCGGGGAACCCGGGAGACAGGCTGAAGCCTGTCACCGCGCACCACGGGATTGTCGTCGCGAAGGACGTGATGGTGTCGGTGCGGGACGGGATCCGGCTCGCGACCGACGTCTACCGCCCCGCGTGCGAAGGTGAGCTCGTCGAGGGGCGGTACCCGACGATCCTCTGCCGGACGCCGTACGACAAGACCGACAAGCGCTACTCGGAGATCGCCGACTTCTTCACGCCGCGGGGATACGCCGTCGTCCTGCAGGACCTGCGCGACCGCTACCGCTCGGAGGGCACGGGTGACTACGAGCACACCGTCACCCCGCACGAGGGCCGAGACGGCTACGACACCGTCGAATGGATCGCGGCGCAGCCGTGGAGCGACGGCCACGTCGGCACCGTCGGCAGTTCCTACGCGGCGATCACGCAGGTGAGGATGGCGCTCGAACGGCCGCCGCACCTGACGGCGATCTGGCCCGATGCCGTACCGACGAACAGCTACCTCAACCAGGCGCGTGAGGGCGGCGCGATGCAGCTGCACATGTTCTGGGCGCTCTTCATTCATGCCCAGGACTCCCAGGACATCCGCGACGACCCGGACAAGCAGGCGGAGGTGTGGGAGGACCTGCGCAACATCCGGCAGCTTCTCCTGACGATGCCCTTCAGGCCGGAAGAGTTGTCGCTTCGCCACACACCGAAGCTCGAGAGCGCCCTGCGCTCCTACTCCACGCGGGGCACCTACGACGAGTTCTGGTCGCGCATCGAGAACGACTTTACGCGCTACTGGGACCGGCATGCCGACGTGCCGGGAACCTTCTCGACCGGGTGGTTCGACGCGTTCCCTCACGCCGACACCGAGTACTTCTCAGCCATGGTGGCGCAGAACGAGTCGCCCCAGCGCCTGATCGTAGGCCCGTGGAGCCACGTCGGCATGCGCGGCGATGCGACCTTCACGCTCGACGTCGACTTCGGCCCCCAGAGCGTGTGGGGCGTGAAGCACTACTTCGAGGAGCAGCTCGCGTTCTTCGATCGCCACCTGCGCGGCGCTACCGCTGCTCGTGGCTCAGAGCCACAAACCGTGCTTGCGCCGGACGAGGCGCCGGTGTGCATCTTCGTCATGGGGGGCGGCAGCGGCAGCCGGCTGCCGTCCGGAAAGCTCGATCACGGCGGGCAGTGGCGCGAGGAGCTCGAGTGGCCGCTCGCACGTGCCCGGCTGACGTCATTCCATCTGCACGGTGACGGAACGCTCGCGGTCGAGCCCCCCGCGGCCGGCGCCGCACCGCGCACGTTCACGTTCGACCCGGAGCATCCCGTGCCGACGATCGGCGGGCTGTTGTGCCAGATCGGCGAGCTTCCGCCGGCCGGGCCGGATGCGCAGGAGGCGGCGTGGACGCGCTTTCTCAACCCTGTGCTTCGCTTGCGCAACGTCGTCTCGCCCGGTCCCGCCCACCAGGAGGAGACGGAGGAGATCTTCGGTGCCGAGCAGCCGGGCCGGCTGCTGTGCGACCGCCCGGACGTGCTCTGCTTCCGTACCGAGCCGCTCGCCGACGCGGTCGAGGTGACAGGGCCGATCGAGGTGCGCCTCTGGGTCTCGTCGTCCGCTCCGGACACCGACTTCACCGCGAAGCTGGTCGACGAGTACCCGCCGAGCGAGGACTACCCGCGGGGCTACCAGATGGGGCTCTGCGACTCGATCATCCGCTGCCGCTACCGCGAGGGTTGGGACCGCGAGGTCTTCATGGAGCCCGGCCACGCCTACCCCGTCACGATCACGCTGAC
>JANOUB010000073.1:0-2615 GCA_031416615.1 Thermoleophilia bacterium | reverse complement strand
TCAGGAGAACGTGGCGTAGATCCGGTCATGAGCGCGGGCAGTCTCGTCCCACGTGAACGTCGCCGCCCGCTCCAGGCCTCGCTCGCTGAGCTCGGTAGAGCGAGCGAGGGCCTCGTCGACGCCGGCTGCGATCGCCTCCGGGTCGAGGGGGTCGAACAGCACGGCCGCGTCGCCGCACACCTCCGGTAGTGAGCCGGCTGCGGCTGCGGCGACAGGACAGCCGCACGCCATCGCTTCGACGGGCGGCAGGCCGAATCCCTCGTAGAGGCTCGGGAAGACGAGGCAGGCGGCACGGCGGTACAGGTCGACGAGCTCCGCGCCCGAGACGGAGCGCGCCTCGACTCCCTCGGGCAGCGAGCGGGGGTCGTGGCCGACCCCCGTGAGCAAGAGGCGGAGCTCCGGCCGTCTGCGGCGGATCTCCCTGAATGCCTCGAACAGCCGCGCATGGTTCTTGTGCGGCCACGGGCGGGCGGGGTACAGCAGCAGCGGCTCGCGCTGGACGTCGGGCGCTGGTGTGAACCGCTCGTGGTCGACTCCGAGCCACACCGCGTGCACGTGCTCCGGGTTGAGACCAAGCTGCTCGACGACCCGTCCGCGCACGAACTCGCTGATCACGATCACCTCTGTCGCCTTGTGCGAGGCGCGGTCGTACGCGAGCTTCCTGAACAGCCGCTCGCCGCGCGGGAACAGCCTGGGCAGGTCGAGATGCTGGACGTCGAGGAGTGTGATCACGTGGGGCCCGTCCGGCCTCGGCACAGGGACAGTCAGCGGGTAGTGCACGACATCGACGTCGAGCAGCGAGCGCAAGCGCGCCGGGCGAAGCGCTGCCGAGCCCATCGCGCGCAGGCGCCCCGCTGTCGTTGTCGAGCTCGAGTACCGCTCGGCGACGATCGTGGGAAGCCCGTCCCCTGCATCCGGGGCGAGCGGCGGTACGAGGGCCAGGTAGTCGTGCGTGCCGATTCGAGCCAGCGCGCGCGCGAGTTCACGCGCGTAGGTCTCACTGCCTCCCGAGATTCCCGGGATGAGCGTGAGCAGAGAGAGGCCGACGCGCACGGGGAGGCATCCTACTGATGCGCCTCCCGGACCCCTCTGACCGGAAACCAGTAGGGGACAGGCGCATGCCTGTCCCGGTAGCGAGTGGATGCTCCGCCTGCCGGTGGGGCAGACCGGTGAACCGTTCCGGGACGAGGCACTAGAATGGCCCGATGTCCGATACGAGCCAGGAAACTGCGGCTGTTGCAGGGTTTTCAGCGGCCGAGCGGTCCCCGGTCGAGCCGGTCGACGTCGGAGCTCTCTTCGAGTCGCTCCGCGAGGAGGTGCGCCGGTCGGGCGCCGATCCGGGTGGCGCCCACGGCGACCCTGCCGACCGTCTGGCGGCACGCGCCGAAGCCGAGCGCTTGTGGCCCGTGTCCGCAGACCGCTCCCTGCGACTGCGCCCGGGCGTCCGGGGCGGGATCGGCACGCCGGTCAAGGCGGTCTTGCGGAAGGCGATGCGCTGGTACGTGGAGCCGCTCGCGTATGACCAGCGCTCGTTCAATGCGGCAGCGCTCCGCCTGATCGACGACCTGCAGGAGCAGGTCGACCGGCTCGAGGCAGAGGTGATAGCGCTTCGCGAAACGAAGCGCTAGGGCGACGATGCGGATAGCGGTCGTCAGACCACAGGTGCCGTTCGCGCGCGGCGGGGCAGAGATCTTCAGCGACGCGCTCGTCGAGGAGCTGCGGGTGCGCGGCCACGAGGCGGACAGCGTCACCGTGCCGTTCAAGTGGTATCCCGGCGCCCGCGTGCTGACCCAGGCGTTTCTCTGGCGCCTGCTCGATCTGACCGAGGCCGATGGCAAGCGCATCGACATGGTCGTCGCGACGAAGTTCCCCTCGTACCTCGTGCGGCATCCGGAGAAGCGCGTGTGGCTCGTACACCAGTTCCGGCAGGCCTACGAGCTCGATCGCACCGACCTCGGTCAGTTCGGCGAATCGCCCGAGGATCGCGCGATTCGCCGGCAGGTGCAGGAACTCGACCGGATCGGGCTCGGCGAGGCAGCACGGCTGTTCGCGACCTCGCAGAACGTCGCGGGCCGGCTCGAGCGCTCGACAGGGCTCGTCGCCGAGGTGTTGCCCCATCCCGCCCAGGAGCTCGCCTACCGGAACGACGGGCACGGCGATTTCGTGCTGTCGGTGAACCGGCTCGATCGGGCGAAGCGGATCGACCTGCTCCTCGAAGCGGCCGCCGTCGAGCCGACACTGAGCGTCGTCGTGGCGGGCGACGGGCCGGACAGGGCACGGCTCGAGGACCTCGCCCGCGATCGCGGGCTCGGAGCGCGGGTGCGCTTCGCCGGTCGTGTGCCGGCCGAAGAGCTCGCCGATCTCTACGCCACCTGCTTTGCCACCTACTACGCGCCCGTCGACGAGGACTTCGGTCTCGGGCCGTACGAGTCGTTCCTCGCCGGCAAGCCGGTGATCACAGCGACCGACGCGGGTGGGCCGCTCGAGGTCGTGCACGACGGCTCCACGGGCCGCGTCGTCCCACCCGAGGCCAAAGCGGTCGCCGCGGCGGCGGTGTGGCTGCGCGACCATCCGGACGAGTCCGCGGCATACGGGCGAGCGGGCAACATGATTGC
>JANOUB010000072.1:0-28570 GCA_031416615.1 Thermoleophilia bacterium | reverse complement strand
AGCAGCCGTCGCGCGATGATCAGCTGCTGGATCTCGTTCGAGCCCTCGCCGATCAGGAGCAGCGGGGCGTCTCGGTAATAGCGCTCGGGACGGTATTCGAGCGAGTAGCCGTAGCCGCCGTGGATGCGCATGCAGTCGAGGGCGTTCTCCTGCGCCGCCTCCGTCGCGAAGTACTTCGCCATGCCCGCCTCGAGGTCGGCCCGCTCGCCGGAGGCCTTCTTCTGTGCGGCCTGGATCGTGAGCAGGCGCGCCGCCTCGGCGCGGGTCGCCATCTTCGCGAGCATCAGCTGTACCGCCTGATGATGGCCGATCTTCTTGCCGAACGCCTCCCGCTCCTGCGCGTAGCGGAGCGCGTCGTCGAGTGCCGCCTGCGCCAGGCCGACGCCGCGGGCGGCCACGTTGACGCGGCCGACCTCGATCCCGCTCATGAAGTACTTGAAGCCCTGGCCTACCCCCGCTTCGCCCCCGAGGACGCTCGCGGCAGGCGTGCGGAAGCCGTCGAACACGAGTTCCGTCGACTCGACGCCCTTGTAGCCGAGCTTCTTCAGCCCCGGCATCGGGATCTCGAGCCCGGGTGGGCTCGTCTCCGGCTCCTTCTCGATGATGAACCCTGTCATCCCCTTGTGGGCCGGATCCGCCGCCGGGTCGGTCTTCGCGAGGAGCATGACGATCCCGGACCGCCAGCCGTTCGTCACCCACATCTTCTGCCCGTCGATGATGTACTCGTCACCGTCGCGGGTCGCGGTCGTGCGGATCGCCTGGACGTCCGAGCCGGCGTGCGGCTCGGTCATCGAAAACGACGAGCGGAGCTCCATCGTCGCGAGCCGGGGGAGGAACCGCTGCCGTTGCTCCTCCGTTCCGTGCAGGCGGATCATCGTCGCGGCGATGAACGAGCCGTTGAGGATCCCGGACAGGGTCACCCAGCCGCGCGAGATCTCCATCACGATCAGCGCGTAGGTGTCGAGCCCGAGCCCGAGCCCGCCGTACTCCTCCGGAATCGTCGTCCCGAAGAGGCCCATCTCGCGCATCGTCTCGACCATCGACTCGGGGTACTCGTCGGCGTGCTCGAGCTCGGACGCGACAGGGACGACGTCGCGGTCGACGAACGCGCGAACCGCTGCGACGATCTCGCGCTGGTCGGCGGTGAGGTTCATGTCTCGCCACGAGTCATGCGGGCACCATCTGGCCGGGCGTGAGTGGGGCAAGCGCCGCTGTGACGTCGCCGTGCTCCTCGAGCCCGAGAATCGCATCCTCGAGCTCTTCGACGGCTCGATCGGACAGTGCGAGCATTGCGTTCGCGCGGAACTTCGAGCGCACTTCGTCCGCCGACAACGGGTTCTCCGGGCCACCCTTCTGATACGGGAAGTCGGCCTCGAACGAGGTTCCGTCGGAGAGCGAGACGACCACGCCGCCGGGAAACCCCTGCGGGTACGTCGGGTACGCGCGCGTCTCGTAGCGCACCTTCGCCGCGACTGCGAGCACGGCGGGGTCGGTGATCGCCTCTTCGGTGAAGTCGCCGACGGCGACGTGGCCGCGCACGAGCATCGAGGCGACCGAGTACTGCAGCGAGAACTTGCCCTCGTACGCGGAGCGCGGAGCACGCTTCTGGTCGGCCGGCTCGAGCACGAGCGCGACGCCGGCGGCCGGCACGGTGACGAGCACGTCGCCGATCTCGTCCGCGGAGAATGTCCGCCCAGCCGCCGCTTCGGCGGTCGCGCCGAGGGAGCCATGGCTGAAGTGGCAAACCGGGAACGGCTTGTAGGCGATCCGCGGCGTCTCCCAGCGCGAGCCCAGATCCGCGAGCTGGCCCGCGATGTCGATCTCCCCCTCCTCCGCGGCGAGGAACGCGTGATAGAGCCCGAACTTTCCCTCGAGCACCGTCTGCGGCCCGACCGCCCCGTGCGCGGCGAGCCGCGACGCGAGGTGCGCGCCGTGCGCCGCCCAGGCGGGGTGCATCGGCTTCGTCGGCGTCCCGTCCGCGAGGTAGGCGAAGAGCCCGCCGGCGAACGAGCCCGCGATCCCGAGTGCGCTCGTCGTCGTGGTGACGTCGGCACCTGTGATCCGCCCGACTGCGGCGACGCCGCCGAATACCCCGCAGATCGCGGTGGGATGAAACCCGCGCGCGTGGAACGCGCCCGGCGCCGCCATCCCGATCCGGCAGACGACCTCGTTGCCGGCGACGATCGCCGCGAGCGTATCGCGTCCGTTGGCGCCGGCCTGCTCCGCGGCCGCGAGCGCCGCGGGGCCGATCACCGTCGAGACGTGGCTGACCGATTCGGCGTGCGTGTCGTCGAAGTCGAGCCCGTGGCAGAGCATCGCGTTCGCGAAGGCAGCGTTCGCGGCCGGGAGCCGCCGCTCCGTGCCGATCACGGTCGCCTGCGGCTCGCCCCCGAGCTCGTCCATCGTCGCCCGACCCTCGGTCGCGACCCCGCCGGCGTGGGCTGCGAGCCCGCAGCCGAGCGTATCGAGCAGGTGGAGCTTCGCGTCCGTGAGGACGTCCTCCGGGATGTCGGAGATCGAGATCGCCGAACTCCATTCGGCGATCGTCTGGGCAGCGGTCGACATCTGAGCCTCCTTAGCTATTTCCCCCGGGAAGGTTACGGCGGGGGGAATGAACGGTTATTTGCAGGGAAATTAGCTTCAATTGGGAAGTAGCTCACACTGTCCAGCCGTCGTTTGAGTGCGGGAAGCCGTCGGCGGCCTCTGGTGCGCTGCGGCGGTACACCATAAACGTCCGCTTGAACTCGATCACGACCTCCGAGTGCTGGTTGATCCCGCGGCAGCGCATCGAGACGATCCCGACGCTCGGGTTCGAGCCCGACTCGCGCACCTCGAGGATCTCGCTCTCGGCCCAGAGCGTGTCGCCCTCGAACACCGGTTTCGGCAGCTTGATGTCCGTCCAGGCGAGGTTGGCGGCCGCGTTCTCGCTCGTGTCCGGGACGGTCAATCCCGTCACGAGTGCGAGCGTGAAAGCGCTGTTGACGAGCGGCTTCTTGAAGCGGGTGCGCGCCGCAAACGGCTCGCTGAAGTGCATCGGGTTCGTGTTCATCGTCAGACAGGTGAACCAGATGTTGTCGGTCTGGGTGACGGTGCGGCCGAAGCGGCTGCGAAACACATCGCCGGCGGCAAAGTCCTCGTAGAAGCGGCCTCGCCACTCTTTCGGCGCGGCGGGCGAGTCAGTCTGCATCGAGTACCCTCCTCTTGTTGTCGGCGATGAGCAGGCGGGCGCGCTCGAACACCGGTAGGTCGATCATCTCGCCGTCGAGAGCGACCGCGCCCCGGCCCTCGGCGATCCCCTGCGTGTAGGACTCGACGATCCGCCGGGCACGCGCGAGCTCGTCCTCCCCCGGGGCGAAGACGGCGTTCACGATGTCGACCTGGGCCGGATGGATGCACACCTTGCCGCGAAAACCGAGCGAACGCGCGAGCCGTGACTCAGCCTCGAGCCCTTCTTCGTCGCGTACGTCGACATGGACGAGGTCGAAGGGCCCCCGGATCCCGGCCGCTGCCGAATCCATGACGAGCTTCGAGCGCGCGAAGAGCACCTCCTGCCCGTCCGGCCGCGACTCGAGCCCGAGCTCGAGCCCCAGATCGACGGCACCGAGGATGAGTGCCTCGACCCGCGGGTGCGAGGCCGTCTCGTAGGCGAGACGCAGGCCCTGGGCGGTCTCCACGATCGCGATCACCGGCGGGCCATCCGGCCCGAGCGCGTCGACACTCTCGGGCGTCGCTTTCGGCAGCACGATCGCCTGCAACGGCAGGTTCTGCACGAGCTCGAGATCGCGCTCGAAATGGGGGCTGTCCGTGCCGTTGACACGCACCATCGCCGCTGCCGCGGATCCTTCGTCCCCGAAGACGCGCGCGACGAGAACACGCGCCTCGTCCTTCCGCGCCGGCGCCACCGCGTCCTCGAGATCGGCAATCACCGCGTCCGCGCCCGTCTTCAGCGCACGGCGCAGCTTGCGCTCGTCCGAGCCGGGAGCGAACAGGAGTGAGCGGAGGCCTAGGACGGGCATGGGTTGACGCCTTCGTTTATATGCCAGACATTCGCAGCCTGTCAACCGGGCCACACATCAGCTGCGCTTCCGATCCCCCTTGACATGGTTGTGGAAGTCAGACATAAACACCTCACCTGGTTCGTCGCCAACCGGAGGTCGATGGCGTGAAAGCTGTGCGGTTCCACAAGTTCGGTGATTCGAGCGTCCTGCGCCTCGAGGAGATCGACGACCCGAGGCCGGGCGCCGGCGAGGTGCTGATACGCAATCGGGCGAGCGCGCTCAACCGTCTCGACATCGACGTTCGCGAGGGGATCTCGCGATTCCCGGTCGCGTTGCCGCACATCCTCGGGGTGGAGGTCGCCGGCGAGATCGTGGAGGTCGGCGAAGGGGTGGCCGGATGGGCGCCGGGCGACCGGGTGAACCCGTACATCCTGGGCACCTGCGGCGAGTGCCGCTTCTGCCGCTCGGGCCGGGAGTCGCTCTGCCTGACGCCGGGCTTCATCAGCTTCTCGACCGGCGGCGGCTACGCGGAGATGCTCGTCTGCCCCGCGCGCCAGCTCGTGCGCATCCCCGACGGCGTCTCCTTCGAGGACGCCGCAGCGCTCCAGGTCGCGTTCGCAACCTCTTGGCACATGCTGTTCACGCGGGCGCAGCTCGTGGCCGGGGAAACCGTGATGATCAACTCCGTCGGCTCGGGAATCGGATCGGCGGCGGTGCAGCTCGCGCGGCATGCGGGCGCCTTCGTGATCGGCAACGCCTCGAGCGACGAGAAGCTGGCGCGGGCCCGGGAGCTGGGCCTGGACGAGGGCATCAACCATGCGACCGAGGACGTTGTCGCGCGCGTGATGGAGCTGACGGATGGGGCCGGCGTCGATGTCGTCTACGAGCACGTCGGCGGCGACCTGTTCCAGAAGGGCCTCGATTCGCTCTCCAAGGACGGGCGCCTCGTCACCTGCGGCGCCCACGCAGGCGAGGTCGTCCCGTTCGACATCATCCCGTTCTTCCGCACCCAGAAGCGCATCATCGGCTCCTTCGTCTACACCCGGCAGGAGGTCGAGAAGTGCTTCGACCTGCTGGCCCGGGGGCTGATCGAGCCGCTCGTGCACAGCACGTTCCCGCTCGAGCAGGCCGCCGAGGCGATGGACGTGATGGAGCGACGCGAGCATTTCGGCAAGATCCTGCTCACGCCTCGAGACGAAGGAGCATGAGACCATGAAACGTGTAGGCGTCGACGTCGGGGGGACGTTCACCGACCTGATCTACGTCGATGACGAGGCCGGCGTGATCCGGGTGCACAAGCTGCCGACCACCCCGGAGGATCCGTCGCAGGGAACGATTCAGGGGATTCGCGAGCTGGCGGCAGCGGCGGGCGCCGACCCGTCCGAGTTCGACCAGGTGTTCCACGGGACGACGATCGCGACGAACATCGTGATCGAGCACAACGGGGCGACCGTGGGGATGATCACGACGGAGGGCTACCGAGACATCCTCCACATTGCCCGGCACAAGAAGCCGCTCAACTTCTCCAACTACCAGGACCTGCCGTGGCAGCGCTACCCGGTCGTGCGGAGGCGTTACCGGCTCACGGTGCCCGAGCGGATCACCGGTGACGGATCCGTGCTCGTCCCCCTCGACGAGAGCAAGGCGCGCGAACAGGTTCTCGCGCTCAAAGCGGCCGGTGTCGAGGCGGTGTGCGTCTGCTTCCTCTTCTCGTTCCTCAACCCGGTACACGAGCAGCGGGTCGCGGAGATCGTGCGTGAGGAGTTCCCCGAAGCGTTCCTCTCCGTCTCGAGCGAGGTGATCCCGCAGTACCGCGAGTACGAACGGTTCTCGACGGTCGGGCTGAACGCGTACGTCGGCCCGAAGGTCGCCTCGTACGTCGCTCGCCTGCAGGACGAGCTCGAAGGGCTTGGCGTTCGCACGGGACTTCACCTCATGACCTCTGCGTCCGGAGTGGCGACCGCCGAGGCCGCGATCAAGCGCCCCGTGACGCTGCTCATGTCCGGCCCGGTGGCCGGAGTGGTGGGCGGCATCTGGGCGGGTCGGCAGGCTGGCTTCGACAACGTGATCACGCTCGATGTCGGGGGGACGTCAGCGGACATCGGTCTCGCCCAGGACGGCCGGCTGCGGATGAAGCACCTGCTCGACACGAAGGTCGGGCCGTACCAGGCGATGATCCCGATGGTCGACGTCGACACGATCGGAGCCGGTGGCGGCTCGATCGCGTACGTCGACAGCGGCGGCATCTTCCGTGTCGGGCCGAGGTCGGCAGGTGCCGTCCCGGGCCCGGCCGCGTACGGTCGCGGCGGCACGGAGGCGACGGCGACCGACGCGATGGTCAACCTCGGTTGGCTCCTCCCCGACGCGTCCCACGGCGGCGGCATGTCGCTCGACGGGAATGCGGCCCGCACCGCATTCGAGAACGGCCCCGCGGGCGCGCTCGGCATGAGCGTCGAGGAGGCGTCGATGGGCGCCGTGCAGATCCTGTCGCACTCGATGGTGCAGTCGATCGAGGAGAACTCGGTGCGCAAGGGGTTCGACCCGCGCGACTTCGTGCTGGTCGCCGAGGGCGGAGCGGGCCCGCTCTTCGCGGTGCCGATCGCGGTCGAGGTCGGGACGCCGAACGTCGTCGTCCCTCTCTATCCGGGAATCGCGGCGGCGATGGGGCTCGTCGCGACCGACATGGTCTACGAATACGCCGCGACGACCTACCAGCGGCTCTCGAAGCTCGATGCGGAGGCCCTCCAGCGGCGGTTCGAAGAGCTCGAAGCGCAGGCCGCGACCCAGCTCGACGAGGACGGCATTCCGGCCGAGAGCGTCCTCGTGCAGCGAATCGTCGATGCCCGCTACCTCGGCCAGGGGTATGAGCTGCGGGTCGACGTCGGCTCGGGCGCGATCGACCAGGCCTGGGCCGACAAGCTCCGGAGCGACTTCCACGACGTCCACGAGCGCGAGTACTCGCGGCGCTTCGAGGACTCCGACATCGAGGTCCCGAACATCCGAGTCCGCGGCATCGGCCTGATGCCGGAGCTCTCGACGCCGGAGATCGAGGCGGGCGGGGAGTCGCCCGCCGACGCGCTCCGCTTCGAGGGTGACGCGTGGTTCCTCGTCAACGGCACGCTCGAGCAGGTGCCGACGCGTTACTACGACCGCGAGGCGCTGAAGGCGGGGAACCGTCTCGCCGGCCCGGCGATCGTGAACCAGTACGACTCGACGACCGTGATCCCGCCGGGGATCGAGGCCCGGATCGACCGTCACGGGAACATCGTGATCGAGGTCGGTGCGTCGGCCGAGGCGAAGGCGATCGCGGCGTCTGCAACCGTTCCGACGAGCCAGGGAGTGTGACGATGTCGGCGCTTGAATACGAGCTGGGGAAGCATCCGGGCCCACCGGAGCTCGATCGGGTCGAGGTCGACCCGATCACGATGCGGGTGCTCGGCGGCGCGTTCCACGCGGTTGCGAAGGAGATGGCCGGCGTGCTGTTCCGGATGTCCTACTCGTCGATCATCCGCGAGTCCGAGGATCTCGGTGCGGGCATCTTCGACGCGAAGGGGCGCGAGCTCTGCGAGTCCGACTCGACCCCGATGCACATCGGCTCGCTGCCGTGGTACATCCGCGGTTTCATGCGCCACCTGGAGGGGAAGATCGTCGAGGGCGACGTGGTCATCCACAACCACCCGTACTACGGGGCCTCGCACAGCCCGGACATCGCGGTCGCAGTGCCGATCTTCTACGATGGCCGGCTCTACGGCTTCGCGGCGGTCACCGCCCACGTGCTCGATGTCGGCGGCTCGTTCCCGGGAATCAACGCCGACGCCTTCGACGTGTACGCCGAGGCCAAGATCTACGATGGGCTCCGCTGGTACCAGGCCGGAGTGCTGAACGAGGATCTCGACAAGATGATCTTCGACAACGTCCGGACGGCCACGATGAACCGCGGCGACATGAACGCGATGATGGCCGCCTGCCAGCTCGGTCGCGACCGGATGCTGCGGCTTTTCCAGCGCTACGGGGCGGACACGGTGATGAGCGCCGCCTACAACTGGATGGACTACAGCGAGAACATGCTCCGCGAGCAGATCCGCAAGCTGCCGGACGGCGAGTACAAGGCGCCGACCGGGTGGCTCGACGACGACGCCCGCAACCGTGGTGTGAGGCTCCGGGTCGAGACGAAGGTAATCGTCGAGGGCGACGAGATCACGATCGATCTCACCGGCTCGAACGCTGAGGTGCCGACCGGGTACAACGTCCCGTACGAGGGGTCGCTGCTCGTCGGCGCCTACTACGCGGTGCGCACGATCCTGCTCGACGAGGTCACGTTCCCCGAGCACGTCCCGCAGAACGACGGCATCTTCCGGCCGGTCAAGGTGATCGCGCCGAAGGGCACGATCTACAACCCGACGTTCCCGCGGGCGTGCTTCTCGCGTTTCTGCCAGGTGCAACGGGTCGTCGACAACACGATCCTCGCGCTGGCCGACGCGCTCCCCCAGGGGGTCACGGCCGGGAACTCGGCGGGGATCCACTTCTGTGCCTACTCGGGCTTCTCCGAGGAGATGGGCGAGTACTGGCTTTACCTCGAGGTGAACGAGGGCTCCTACGGCGGCCGTTATGGCAAGGACGCGATGGACTCGGTCGACAACCTGATGGCGAACACGCGCAACAACCCGATCGAGGAACTCGACCTCCGCTTCCCGGTGCGGTGCGACCAGTACGAGCTCCGGCCGGAGCCGGCGGCGCCCGGCCGCTGGCGGGGCGGGATCGGGATCATCCGTCGTAACCGCTTTATGGTGGACGGGATCTACTCGTGCGAAGGCGACCGGCAGACCGATGCGCCACGCGGGATCTTCGGCGGCTGGGACGGCCTGGTTGCGTCGTGTCGCAAGAACCCCGATACCTCGCGAGAGGAGATTCTGCCGGCGAAGGTCACGGGCATCCCGTTCGCGGCCGGTGAGTTCATCGAGCTCCGAGAGCCGAATGCGGCCGGATATGGCGATCCGCTCGACCGGCCGGCAGAGGCGGTACGCGAGGACGTGCTCGACGACTTCACCACGATCGAGCTGGCCCGGGAGGCGTACGGTGTCGTCTTTGTCGACGAGCGGACGCTCGAGATCGATGTCGAGGCGACGGAGCGGCAGCGCGCGGAGCTGCGCGCGAACCCGCCGACGAAGTCGCTGACGGAGTACTTCGAGGGGCGTCTGCCGGTCGAGAACAAAGCCGTGTCCGTCGCCGGCAACCGGGAGTTCGGCTTCGAATCGAGGAAGGAGCGGCGCTGACGCCGCGCGATGTAGCGTGAGCGATCGTCTCCCGCTCGGCATGATCCACGGGCGCTTCCAGCCGTTCCACGTCGGGCACCTCGAGTACCTCAGGGCGGCCGAGGCCCACTGCGTGGGCCTCGTCGTCGGGATCACGAATGCCGACGCCGGCTCGTCGGCTTTCGAGGCGGCCGATCCAGGTCGCTCGGCGCCCGAGGCGAACCCGTTCACCTACGCCGAGCGCTACGCCATGATCCGGGCCGTGCTTCGCGACGAGGGCCTGGACGGCGCACTCGTCGTGCCGTTCCCGGTCTCCAGGCCGGAGCTCTGGCCGAGCTACGTGCCGCCGGGGGCGGTGCACTTCCTGCGCGTCTTCGACGCCTGGGGGGCGGAGAAGGTCGAGCGGCTACGCCGCGAGGGTCACGCGGTCACCGTGCTCGAGTGCCGGCAGAAAGGGATCTCGGGGAGCGTCGTACGGGACCGCTGGCGGGCGGGGAGCGACTGGCGGGCGCTCGTGCCGCCAGCCGTGGCGGAGGTGATCGATGCGCGCGATCTGTGTCGTCCTGCTTGACGGCCTCGGGGACCGCGCCTACCCGGAGCTCGGACACCGCACGGCGAACGAGGCGGCGCACACGCCGGTCCTCGACGCGCTCTGCGAAGGGGGATCGTGCGGGCTGCTGTCCCCGCTCGGGCCCGGCCGCGCTCCGTCCAGTGAGCTCGCCCACTGGGCGATGCTCGGCTACTACGACGACGAGTTTCCGGGCCGAGCCGTGTTGGAGGCGCTCGGTCACGGCGTTCCGCTGCGAGAAGACGCCGTGTATGCGTACGCGGCGCTGCGGAGGGGTACGAGACGTGACGGAGGCGTCGTGGTCACTGGGCGTGTCCGGGAGGACGGAGGCGCCGTTCCGTCGCAGTTCGTGGCGGAGATCTCGAGCGGGCCGCTGAGTGCGCGCTGCCACTACCTCGGGAGCGGCGAGGCCGTGCTCGAGCTCACGGGCGGCGAGGCCGACGACCGGATCACCGACACGGATCCGTTCTTCCGCGAGCGGGACCCGATGCTGGCGCCGCTACCGCTCGTGCCCGAGGCCGAAGCGTCCGCCCGCGCCGCCGCCAACTGGACCCGGGAATCCCTGCGTGAGAACGCCGATGGAACGGTTGTCGTCGCGACACTGAAGTGGTGGGGCAGGGTGCGGTCTGCGCCGTCCTTCCCGGAGCGCCATGGCCTGCGGGGAGTCGTCGTCGGCAGCTCACCGTTCCTCGCCGGGCTCGCGCGCGCTGTCGGCCTCGAGCCCAGGCGCGTGCCGGACTCGGACGACCCCGCGCACGACCTCGAGGCCCGGCTGTCGGTCGCCGCCCGTGCGCTCGAGGACGGCGCCGGCTTCGTCTGGGTGCACACGAAGGCGGTCGACGAGGCGGGGCACACAAAGAGCCCGTCCCGCCGCGTTACGGTGCTCGAGCGGCTCGACCCGGTGCTGGCGGCGGTCTCCCGCCCACCCTTCTGCGACACGGTCGTCTGCGTGACCGGCGATCATGCCACACCGTGTGCTCCAGCCATGATCCACAGCGGTGACCCGGTGCCGTTCGTCGTGCGCGGCCGAGGGGTGCGGGCGGACAGTGTGACCTGCTTCGGCGAGCTCGACTGCGCGGGTGGGATCCTTGGGCGGCTGCGGGGGGAGGATGTCATGCCCGTGCTCCTCAACGCGGCCGACCGCGCGCTCTTCGCCGGCTCACGGCCGACCCCGGTGCGGGCACCCGCGGGTCACCCGGAGCGCCCGGAGCCCTTCCCGTGGGGTGCCGGGTGACAGTCTGCTTCGGGCTTCAGGGGAGCGGCCAGCTGACCGACGGCGTCCCCGACCCCGGGCGCTTCCGCGCGATCGCCGAGCTCGCCGAGGAGCTCGGCTTCGACTCGCTGTGGGCCGGCGAGCACCTCTCCTTCCACAATCCGATCCTCGACGTCGGGGTGGCGCTCTCCGCGTTCGCCGCCTGGACGAGCCGTATCCGTCTCGGGGCCGGGGTCGTGCTACTGCCGCTGCGCCACCCGAGCCTCGTTGCGAAGCAGATGGCCTCGATCGACTACCTCTCGGCCGGCCGAGTGATCCTCGGCGTCGGGATCGGGGGCGAGGGAGCCAAGGACTTCGAGGCCGCAGGCGTCCCGATCGCCGAGCGGGGCGCGCGCGCGGACGAGGGGATCGCCGCCCTCCGTGCCATCTTCGGTCCGTCGCCCGCGTCATTCCACGGCACGTACTACGCGTTCGACGAGATCGTTGTGGCTCCGCGCGCCGTCCAGCCGGGCGGCCCGCCGATCCTCGTCGCCGGCATCAGACCCGGTGCTCTCCGGCGGGCCGGGCGCCTGGGTGACGGCTGGCTGCCGTACATGATCTCCGCGCGTCGGTACGCGGAATCGCTCACGATCGTGCGAGCGCACGCGCGAGAGGCTGGTCGAGACCCGGACGCGCTCTCCGGCGCCGTCGTTCTGTTCGCGCTCGTGCGCGATGACGGGCGAGCAGCGAGAGAGGAGGCACGCGTCCATCTCTCGACCCGCTACGGCATGCAGTTCGAGCCGCACCAGATCGAGAAGCTCTGCGTCGTCGGCTCCCCCGAGGAGTGCGTCGCCAAGGTCGAGGCGTACGTCGAGGCGGGCGTCCGTCATCTCAGCTTCAACCCGTGTACTGCCGGAGACGATTTCCTCGACCAGTGCCGGGCGCTCTCCGAGCTGGTCGTGGAGCCGGCCCGGCGCGTTATCACCTGACGGAACGGAGGACGAGAGTGTTCGAGGAAGCCACGAGCCCGGCGCGCCTGAAAGCGACGCTCGCGAAGATCGAACGGCTCTACGAGCGCGAGGTGCGTCCGCGGGAGGAGGCGCTCGCGCACCGCCTGAAGGACGCCCGGGGCTACCTCGACGCGGACGGCCGGCTCCATCCCGAACTGTGGCAGGCGCGCCGCGAGATCATGCGAGCGGCTGGAAAGGCCGGGGTGTACAGCCTCCACCTGCCGAAGGAGATCGGCGGCGGCGGGCTCGGTCGGCGCGACATGATCTTCGTGGAGGAGAAGGTCTACGGCCACGGCGTGGGGCTGAACCCGGCGCTCCTCTCGTGGTCGGAGGGGGCGACGCCTCGTCTCATCTGGTGCGGACCGCATCAGCGCGAGAAGTACGTCGACCCGCTCGTGCGCGGTCTTGCGACGAGCCTGCACGGCGTCACCGAGCCGCATGCCGGCTCGAACTTCTTCGACTTCACCACCTCCGCCGTGCGCAAGCGCGGCGGGACGTGGGTGCTGAACGGCCACAAGGCGTTCATCACGAACGCGTTCGAGGCGGACGTTGCGCAGGTGTTGTGCGTGACCGACCCTGGCAAGGGCCGCAAGAGCTTCTCGTACTTCCAGTTCCTCACGCGGGAGCACCGCGACACCGCGTTTCGCACCGGGCGCGTCTTCCAGACGATGTGGGACGACGGGATCACCGGCGAGTTCGTCCTCGACGATCTCGAGCTCACGGACGACGACATGATCGGGGAGCGCGGACAGGGCTTCGAGATCGCGATGTCCTCCATCAACTGGACGCGCATGCGCCGCGGCGGGATGTGCTCGGGGTGGGGGCGCTATCTCATCGAGCTCACCGTCGAGCGGCTGCAGCGGCGGATCGTCGGCGGGAAACCCCTCGCCGCCAACCAGGGGCTCCAGTGGATGGTGGCCGACATGGTCACGGACTGGTTCGGCGCGCGGGCCCTGTCGCTTGCGGTGGCCGAGGCGATCGACACGCCTGGGCCCTGGTGGAAGATGCCACGCGCCCGGCATGAGATCCGGCAGATCTGCATGGTCAAGCTCGTGAACGACGAGGCGTTCCATCGCATCGCCGACCGCGCCGTCCAGCTCCATGGCGGCGCCGGGATGCTGAAGGACAACCCCGTCAACAAGATCGCGCTGATCGCCCGCAACCTCCGCGTTCCCGGCGGGTCGGACGAGGTGCAACGATCGACGATCGCCCGGACGCTTGGGCTCTAGCCCTGTCCCGAAACGTTCGACCGGTAACCAGTAGGGGACTGGCGCATGCCTGTCCCGGTAGCGAGTGGGTGCTCCATCTGCCTGTGCAGCAAACAGGCGCAACGTTCCGGGACAACGCACTAGTTGACACGCTCACAGCACCCGGGGAGACTCTGCTCTCGGCTTCGATCTCAAACATCCAGGAGGTAGTCATGCACCGCGTGCTCGTGATCGTTCCCTTCCCCTTCGGAGACAAGGGTCTCGCGAACCGCGAGGCCCAGATGACCGATGTGAAGATCGGGCCCGACATCAGCTTCGAGTACCGCGGCGTCAAGGCCGGGCCCGCGCTTTTCGACAGCTACCACGACTGGGCCCTGGCCGATGTGGCGCTCTTCGAGGTGGGCAAGAACGCGCAGGACGAGGGGTACGATGCGGTGTGCATCGACACGATGAGCGACTCGGGCATGAACGCGCTGCGCTCGGTGCTCGACATCCCGGTGATCGGTCCCGGCCGGTGCTCCTACCTCACGGCGCTCATGCTCGGCTCGACGTTCTCGGTCTTGACGCAGTGGGATCCGTGGATCGGCCTGTACAAGAAGGGCCTCGCGGAGTACGGGCTCGCGGACAAATGCTCCTCGATCCGGTCGATCAATATGCCGCCGGATGTCGAGAACCTGCTCGGCGGCAAGGAGGAGGTCGTGTTCCCGCTGCTGCGCGATGCCGGCCTGCAGTGCATCGAGGACGGCGCCGAGGTGATCTGCATGGGGTCGACGACGATGCACCAGGCAGTCCCGTATCTGCGCGAGAACCTCCCCGTCCCGATCATCAACCCCGGGCCGCTCACCTACAAGCTCGCCGAGTTTTTCCTCGGCCTCGGGCTGACGCAGAGCCGCAAGGCCTATGCGAGGCCGCACGTCCCGAAACTCGAGATGCTCGAAGCGATGCTCGTCGGCGCGGCGCAGGCCGAGCAGTCGACCGTATGAGGCTGCCCCTCGACGACGTCCGCATCGTCTCGGTCGAGCAGTTCGGGGCCGGCCCCTGGGGCACGCTCCAGCTTGCCGATCTCGGCGCGGAGATCATCAAGATCGAGGATCCCGGGGCGAAAGGGGACGTCGGTCGCTATGTGCCTCCGTTCCAGGAAGGGGAAGACTCGCTCTTCTTCGAGACGTTCAACCGCGGCAAACGTAGCGTCTCGCTCGATCTTCGTCATCCCGAGGCGCGCAGCGTCTTTCACGACATCGTCCGGGTCTGCGATGGCGTCTACTCGAACCTCCGCGGCGACCAGCCGCGCAAGCTCGGGCTCACCTACGAGCAGCTTCGTGACGTCAACCCACGCATCGTCTGCTGCTCGTTGTCCGGGTTCGGCATGACCGGCCCCCGGGCGGGGGAGGGGGGCTACGACTACATGATGCAGGGGCTCGCGGGGTGGCAGAGCCTGACGGGCGATCCGAGCGGCCCGCCGACGAAGAGCGGGCTCTCGCTCGTCGACCTCTCGGGCGGGTACGCCTCGGCGATCGCGATGCTCGCGGGCATCTGGCGCACGCGTCGTGACGGGGCGGGCTGCGATTGTGACGTCTCGCTGTTCGAGACCGCCCTCCACGAGCTGATGTACATCGGCCCTTGGGCGGCCACCCACGGGTACGTCCCGCCCCGCCGGCACAACTCCGCCCACCCGACGATCGTGCCGTTCCAGAACTTCCTGGCCTCCGACGGCTGGTTCGTCGTCGGCGCCGCGAAGCAGGTGTTCTGGGAGCGGCTCTGCACGGTGATCGGACGGCCGGAGCTGAACGAGGACGAGCGGTTCGCGACGATGGCCGCACGCAACGAGCACCGGGACGCGCTGGTGCCGATCCTCGACGAGGTCTTCGCCACCGGGACTGCCGTCGAGTGGATCGACGCGCTCGTCGCCGCCGGTGTGCCGGCCTCGGCCGTCAACACGGTCGAGGAGGCGCTCGTCGACCCGCAGACGGTAGCCCGCGAGGACATCGTCGAGCACGAGCATCCGACCCTCGGCACGGTGCGCTCGATCCGCACGCCGCTGCGACTCTCGGACGGTAACGAGCGGCTCGAGCGGATGCCCGAGCGTGGCCCGTTTCGCGGCGAGCACACCATGTCTGTGCTGGTCGAGCTCTGCGGCTACGAGCCCGAGCGAGTCGAGCAGCTCCGGGCACAAGGGGTGTTCGGTGATGCGTGATCTCGTCGGCTACGGGGCGCAACCGCCCGATCCGTGCTGGCCGGGCGGCGCACGTCTCGCAGTCAGTTTCGTCCTCAACTACGAGGAGGGCGGCGAGAACACCCCGCTCGAGGGCGATCCTGCCTCAGAGGCGTTTCTGCACGAGGTCGTCGGCGCCCCGCCGACCGTCGGTCGCCGCAACCTCAACACCGAGTCGATGTTCGAGTACGGCAGTCGCGTCGGCTTCTGGCGCGTGCACCGGATCTTCGAGGAGCAGGGGCTCCCGCTCACCGTGTTCGCTGTCGGCCAGGCGCTCGAGCGGAATCCCGACGCTGCGCGCGCGATGGTCGCCGCGGGCTGGGAGGTCGCGAGCCATGGCTGGCGCTGGATCGACTACGGCGAGCTCTCGGTCGATGTCGAGCGGGAGCACCTTCGGCGCTCGATCGACGCGATCCGGGCGATCTGCGGCGTGCGACCCGTCGGGTGGTACACGGGTCGCGGCACTGAGGCGACCAGGCGGCTCGTCGTCGAGGAGGGAGGCTTCCTCTACGACTCTGACTCGTATGCCGACGAGCTGCCGTACTGGGTCGAGGTCGACGGACGAGACCATCTCGTCGTCCCGTACACGCTCGACGCGAACGACTTCAAGTTCCTCCTCGTCAACGGGTTCGTCACCGCCGACGACTTCGCGACGTACCTGATCGACTCGTTCGACCGGCTCTACTCGGAGGGTGGACGGATGCTCTCGGTGGGGCTCCACTGCCGGATCGTCGGGCGACCGGGCAGGGCGCCGGCGCTCAAGCGCTTCCTCGAGCACGTCCGCGCGCACGAGGACGTGTGGGTCGCGACCCGGGCCGACATCGCCCGGCACTGGCATTCCGTGCACCCTCCCGCCGAATGATCCCGGTGGTCGACTCGACGAGCAACGTCAGTTGATCATGTCTGGGCTCACAGGTGTTCACGAAAGAATGCGCTCACGATCCGAACTGCATCCGCCGGGCACTCGAGCAGGTCGGCGTGACCGATGTCCGGGAACTCGTGCGTCGTGATGCTCGGGTTCAGCTCGGCCATCTTCCGGGCCCCGAGTCCAGAGGCGGCGAGCACCGGTGGGCAGAGGATGTCGTGGGTCCCGTTCGTCATCAGCAGCGGCCGGTCGATGGCGGGCACGAGAGGCGAGAGATCCATCTCCTCCATCGCGATGCACGCCTGCCGAACGGTGTAGGGATCATTGACACCGATTACCGAGCGCACGGTGTCGAACGTGTCCTTCCCCTCCTCGCTCTCGAGAAACCCGGCGCCGACCGCCTGCGTCGTGACGTGGTCGGAGAAGTCGTCCCAGGGCATCGACTCGGCCATTCGGCGCCACACCCGAAAGAGCGTCCGCCGGTAGATATCCGGCTTGGCGAAGGCCACGTCCGCGCAGGCGGCAATCGTGCGGTCGCCGTGGTGCGCGGCGAAGGCGATCGCGACCATCCCACCCATCGACGTCCCGTGGACGAGTACGCGGGCGAGTGCGAGCGCGTCGAGGAGCTTGACTCCGTCGTCGGCCCAACCCTCGATCGTGTACCACTCGCGCGGGCTCGTCGAGGCGCCGTACCCGCGTGCATCGAACGAGAGCAGCCGAAAACCGTTCTCGCGGAAGCCGTCGTTGACGAAGCCGAAGTTGTGGCGACCGAAGAGGCCACCGCCGAACTGGATCACGACGGGCCCATCGTCCGGGCCCGTCAGCTCGTAGTACAGGTCGATTCCGTCGTCGATTCGTGCATGCGGCACGTCATCGCCTCCTTTCGCTCGGGTAGCGGCAGGAAGTCTCTCTCATCACGTCGCGCGTCCCGTCAGTCCCAGCTGCGACCGACGCGATCCCAGGCTACGTCGCTCGGGAGCCACTCGGTGTTGATCCGCGAGAACAGGCGGGTCACTTCCTCCGACCCGCATTTGGGGCATGGTGGAGCAGGCTTGGTGGACGCCGTGAGAAACTCCTCGTACTTCTCGTCGCACCCAGTGCAGCGATACTCGTAGATCGGCATCTTCATGCAGTCTAACCCCCAAACACCCACGGTCGCGAACCTCCGCCTCCAGGCTGCGGCGTCCGGCGTCCATCCGACCGATGCCGACCTCGAGGGCGTGCTCGGATTCCTGGCCGCGATTCTGCCGGCGCTCGCCGAGATCGAGCGGGTGCTGCCAGCGGCGTCGGCGCCGGCCGACCCCTACGCTGCCGGGGAGACGCCGTGAGCGTCGCCCGGCTGGCCGGTGAGCTGCGTGCGCGCGAACTTTCTCCGAGGGAGGCGGTTCAGTTCTACCTCGACCGCATCGAGCGGATCGACAGCGCGGTCAACGCCTACATCACGGTGCGCGCCGAGCAGGCGCTCGCCGAAGCCGACGCGCTCGAGACGGGAAGCGAGCGAGGGCCGCTCTGGGGAGTGCCCGTCGCGATCAAGGACGTGATCGACGTCGCCGGCACACGGACAACGGCCGCCTCGAAGATCCTCTCGGAGAACGTCGCGTCCCGTGATGCGACGGCAGTCGAGGGTCTTCGTCGCGCCGGGGCAGTCGTGCTCGGGAAGCTCAACACCCACGAGTTCGCGTTCGGCGCGATGACGACGTCACCGCATTTTGGTCCGGCCCACAACCCGTGGTCGCTCGATCGCATCTGCGGCGGCTCGAGCGGCGGTAGCGGGGCGGCGGCGGCGGCTGACCTCGCGGCGGGCACACTCGGCACCGATACCGCCGGCTCGATCCGCATTCCCGCCTGCCTGTGTGGCGTCACCGGCCTGCGGCCGTCCTCGGGGCTCGTTTCCAATCACGGAGTCGTACCCGTCTCCTGGACGTTCGACACGGTGGGCCCGATCGCACGTAGCGCCGAGGACTGCGCCCTTCTGCTCGACGCGATCGCGGGCACGAGCGTCGTCGTGGACGGAGGCATGGAGGGGCTGCGGATCGGCGTCGTGGAGGCGCTGCTCGACCGTGCAGATCCGCGCGTCGCGGAGGTGATCCGGGCGGGGGTCGCGACGCTTGCCGAGCTCGGAGCGACGGTCGAGCCGGTGGAGGTGCCGATGCTCGCGGAGGCAGGCACGATCAAGCAGCTGCAGATGCTGCCCGAGGCGACGAACGTGCACCTCGAGTGGATGCGAACGCGTCTCGCGGACTACGGGGCGGACGTCCGGGCCCGCTTGCTCGCCGGCCTGTTCCTGCCCGCGACGGCGTACGTGACGGGGCTGCGGGCGCGCAGGGTCTACTGCGACGGCGTGAATCGCCTGTTCGAGCGCTTCGACGTGCTCGCCGCGCCCGCGATGCCGATCGTGGCGCCGCGCATCGGCGAGAACGAGGTCGAGCTTCACGGCGAGCGAACCCCCTTCCGCCTCGCGGTGATCCCGTTCAACTCCCCGTGGAGCCTCGCCGGGCTCCCCGTGCTGAGCGTCCCGTGCGGCTTCGTCGACGGGCTGCCCGTCGGCCTCGCGCTCGTCGGTAGGCGTCGGGCCGAAGAGACCGTCCTCAGGGCAGGCCACGCCTTTCAGCGCGCCACCGACTGGCACGACCGCAGTCCGCCCGACCCCGTTTGACGGCGCGCTGCGCCGCTTGTATACAACCTCGTATCGTCCTACAAAAGGGGTGTGAGCTTGATGTCCGTGCTGATCAAGGGAGGCCGAATCGTGACGGCCTCCGAGGAGTACGTCGGAGACGTCTTCGTCGACGATGAAAAGGTCTCGCTCATCGGCGATTCGCTCGACGTCGTCGCCGATCAGGTGATCGACGCCACAGGCAAGTACGTGATACCGGGAGCGATCGACCCGCACACGCACATCGAGCTGCCCTTCGGCGGCACGACCACGTGCGACGACTTCACGTCCGCGACAGTGGCCGCCGCGTTCGGCGGTACGACCTCGGTCGTGGACTTCTGCTTCCAGATGCCGGGCCAGAGCTTCCGCGCGGCGCTCGACACCTGGTACGAGAAGATCGACCGCTGCAAGCCCGTGATCGACGTCGGGTTCCACATGGCGATCACCGACCTGCACGACGGCGGCAACCTCGACGACCTCGCCAGGGTGCCCGACGAAGGCGTGACGAGCTACAAGGTCTTCATGGCGTACAAGGGCGCCGTGATGGTGGACGACGAGACCCTGTTCAAGACCTGCCGCGTGGCAGCCGAGACCGGCGCACTCGTGATGGTGCACGCCGAGAACGGCGACGTCATCGACGTGCTCGTCAAGGAGGCTCTCGCGGAGGGCAAGACCGAGCCGAAGTGGCACGCCGCCACCCGCCCTCCGATCACCGAGGGCGAGGCGACGAACCGCGCGATCCAGCTCGCGCACCTCGCCGGCGCACCGCTCTACGTCGTCCACGTCACCTGCAAGGAGTCGATCGAGCCGATCGCACGGGCGCGGCAGGAAGGCTGGCGCGTCATGGGGGAGACCTGTCCGCAGTATTTGTTCATCGACGACACCGCGCTCGACCAGCCGTTCGCCGAGAGCGCGAAGTACATCTACACGCCACCACCGCGCCCGAAGGAGCACCAGGAGCACCTCTGGAGCGCGCTCGGGTCGGACGTGCTCTCGATCGTCTCCACCGACCACTGCCCCTTCCGGATCAAGGACCAGAAGACGCTCGGCGAAGGCGACTTCTCGAAGATCCCGAACGGCGGCCCCGGGATCGAGAACCGCCTGCATCTCCTCCATCACTTCGGCGTCAACGCCGGCCGGTTCTCAATGAGCCGGCTCGTCGCGCTGACCTCGACGAACGTCGCCAAGCAGTTCGGCCTGTACCCGAAGAAGGGCACGATCGCGGTCGGCAGCGACGCCGACATCGTCGTCTGGGATCCCAAGAAAAAGCTCACGATCTCGGCGGCCGACCATCACTCGAACATTGACTACAACCTGTACGAGGGCATCGAGGTCACGGGTGCCCCCGCCGTCGTGCTCGTCCGCGGGAAGGTCGTCATCGAGGGCGACTCGCTCGTCGCCAAGCCCGGCCACGGGCAGTTCCTGAAGCGGGCCCGCTTCGCCGAGGAGCTGACGGCGTGAGGCGGTCATGAGCGACGAACAGGCACGGCAGGTCTACGAGAGCGCGGGCCTCGGGCAGAGAGTTACGCTCGGCTCCAGGCCGGCCGTGCTCGTGGTCGACTTCAGCTGCGGCTTCACCGATCCGGCGTGCAGGCTCGGCTCCGAGCTGACGAAGGAGGTCGAGGCGACGAGGCGGCTGCTCGACGCCGCCCGAAAAAGGGGGTTGCCTATCGTCTACACGACGATCGGCTTCGAGTCGCACCTCAAGGACGGCGCCCTCTGGCTGCAGAAGGCGCCCGCCCTCGGCGATCTCCAGATCGGCGGTCGCTGGGTGGAGATCGACGCGCGTCTCGACCCGCAGCCCGGCGAGCCGGTGGTGCTGAAGAAGGGCGCCTCGGCATTCTTCGGCACGAACCTCGCCTCGATCCTGATCGCGCAGGGGGTGGACTCCGTGATCCTCTGCGGCGCGACGACGAGCGGTTGCATCCGGGCGACCGCGGTCGACCTGCTTCAGTACGGGTTCCCGACGATCGTGCCGCGCGAGTGCGTCGGCGACAGGGCCCAGGCGCCCCACGAGGCGAACCTGTTCGACATCCAGGCGAAGTACGCCGACGTCGTCGAGCTCGAGGAGGCGCTCGCGTTCGTGGAGAGCGTGCCCGGAAACGTGGGCGTGGCATCGTAACGCTTAGAGTCGCCGTGCTCCCCGGAGACGGGGTCGGCCCGGAGGTGATCGAGCAGGCTCAGCGCGTCGTCGGCGCGCTAGGCCTGCCGCTCGAGTGGACGGAGCTGCCGTGGGGCTCGGCCTACTGGCACGAGCACGGCCGCATGATGCCCGAGGACGCCCTCGATGTCCTGCGCGCCCACGACGCCTGCCTGATGGGCGCCGTCGGCGACCCGTCCGTCCCCGACCACGTCTCGCTCTGGGGCATCATCCTCCCGATCCGCCAGAAGCTCGACCTCTGGGCCAACGTGCGGCCGGCGCGGCTGCTGGACGGAGTTCCCTGCCCGCTCGCCGGCCGCGGCACGGCGGACGTCGACATGTTGTTCGTGCGCGAGAACACGGAGGGCGAGTACTCGGGCGTGGGCGGGCGCGCGCACGAAGGTCTTGCTGCGGAGGTCGGCATCGAGACGAGCGTGTTCACGCGTGCCGGCGTGGAGCGGGTCGTCCGCTACGCCTTCGAGCTCGCCGAGAGCCGTCGCGGCGTCGTCACGAGCGCGACGAAGTCGAACGCCTCACGGTTTGGCTATGTGCTGTGGGACGACGTGGCGGAGGAGGTCGCTGCCGCGTTCCCGTCCGTTCGCTACGAGCGCGTCCTCGTCGACGCGCTCGCAGCCCGCATGGTGCGCGACCCCGGCAGCCTCGATGTCGTCGTCGCGTCGAACCTATTCGGCGACATTCTCACCGACCTCGCCGCCGCAATCCAGGGCGGCATGGGCACGGCCGCCAGCGCGAACCTCGCACCGGGATCCACCACGCCCGGCCTGTTCGAGCCGGTGCACGGCTCGGCGCCGGATATCGCGGGGCGGGGAATCGCCAACCCGGCCGGCGCGATCTGGAGCGCGTCGCTGATGCTCGAGCATCTCGGCGAGGCGGAGGCGGCGCGGGCCGTGATGGAGGCGCTGGAGTCGGTCTGCCGGGAAGGGCCGCGCACGCGCGACATCGGCGGCAGCGCCTCCACCCGGGAGGTCGGCGACGCGGTGGTGGAGGCTGTGTCGCTCAGCGCAGGACGCTGATCATCGCACCGCCGGCCAGCACGAGCAGGCCCGAGAGCACCGTCCGCCTGCCGATGTGCTCGCTCCTCCCGATCAGCACCGCGGCGAGCAGAACCGCCCAGAGGGATTGCGTCGCGTTGAGCGGGGCGACGACGCTCACGGGCCCGTGATCGAACCCCTCGACCAGGCTCGCGTAGGCGAGGCCGAGCGTGACGCCGGCTGCTCCGAACGCGGGCAGCGCCGCTCGCAGCTTCGCCGGCAGGTCGCGTCGGCGCACGACCAGAAGGTAGAGCAGCACGACCGCGCTCGCGGCCAGCAACGAGGCCGCGGAGGCGGCGAGGGGCGGCGCGTTCGCGTCCCGAGCCACGAAGCGGACGGCGTTGTCCCGCACCGCGAACAGCGCGGCGCAGGTGAGCGCGAGCCCGGCGCCGAGAGCGCGGAAGTGAGCGGGCCGAGAGCGCTCGCGTGCCATGATCGCACCTCCAGCGACGATCAGGCCGGTACCGGCGAGCAGCAAGGGGCGGAACGGTTCGTCGAGCGCGAGCAGGGCGATGATGACGGAGATGAGCGGCGCGGTGCCGATCAGGATCGCGGCGCGGGAGGGCCCGGCGTCGCGGACGGCCAGGATGAAGAGGATCTGGGAGGCACCCGGCACGACGGCGCCGACGGCAAGGAACGGCCAGAGGTCGGCGACACCGGCCCCACCCACGAGTTCCGGCAAGGCGAGCAGCGCTCCGACGAGAAAACCGAGCCCGGTGATGACGAACGCTCCCACCTCGGGATCCGCGCCTCGGGTCAGGCCGGACCGCACGGCCAGCGTGAACACGCCGAAAAGTGCCCCGGACAGCACCCCGAAGACGACTGCGAGCACCTAGTAGCCTCTCCGGGAAGTCCGGCACCGCTTGGATCCCGCCGTGGCAGAGTCGAGATGACCCATCGCTTCGATCCTCGCAGAGACTGCGACGCGAGGACGCGGACAGTGGCAGGCGTCGCTTGACGACGATCCGGCGGGCGATGATCGGCGGCTGCGCGCTCGGCCTCGCCACGGGCTGGAACATTGCCAACACGGGCGCCGTCGCCGGCCAGCTCTCGGACGCCTACGGCGTCGGCCTGGCCACGATCGGGCTCTTCACGACGGCACTCTTCATCACCCACGCCGGGATGCAGATCCCGGCGGGACGGGCCGCCGACCGGTTCGGCGCGCGCCGGGCGGGGATGCTCGCCCTGACGTTGATCCTGACCTTCAACGCCGTCGCGCTCGCGGCGCCCGATCCGGCCCTCGCGCTGGCAAGCCGGTTGTTGATCGGTATCGGCACAGGTATTGGCTTCATTGCGGGGAGCGCCTATGTGCGCAGCAAGAGCGGCTCGGCCTTCGCGCAGGGCCTCTACGGCGGCGTCGCCCTCGGCGGCGGCGGCCTCGCACTTGCAATCGTGCCCGTGGTCGCGGGCTCGATCGGCTGGCGCGCTCCGTTTGCGACCGCGATCGCCGTCGGTCTCGGCGGTCTGGCGTTACTGGTGGCCGGGCCGGCGGACGGGCCTTCGCAGCGGCAGCGCCGGGAGGAGCACCTCCCTGCGGGCGTGCTCCGCGACAGGCGCCTCTACAAGCTCGCGGTGCTCTTCTCCTGCTCGCTCGGGCTCAGCGTCGTGCTCGGCAACTGGGTCGTGACGCTGCTCCAGCGAGAGGGTGGCCTGAGCCGGGGTGCGGCGGGGGCGATCGCGGCGCTCACGCTCGTGCTCGGTGTGGTCTCCCGTCCGCTCGGCGGGTGGATCTTGCACACGCGTCCCGAGCGGGTCCGCGTCGCAGTCGGCGCGAGCCTCGTCGCCGGAGCGCTCGGCAGCCTCGCTGTCGCGGTGGCCCGGCCTCCGGCGCTCGCCGTCGTCGGTGTGGTGCTGATCGGCTTCGCAGCCGGGATTCCCTTCGCCCCCGTCTTCCAGGGCGCTGCGCGCCTGCGGCCGGACGCGCAGGCCGCTGCGATCGGCCTCGTGAACGGCGCGGCGAGTACCGTCATCCTGGTGGGCACGCCGCTGCTCGGGCTTGCGTTCTCGCTTCCGGGGGGCGGCAGAGCAGGGTTCGTGGTGGTCGCCGTCCTGTGGGCGCTCGCCCTACTCGCGCTCCCGAGCGCCCGAGCGCTCGCAGCCGAGGTCAGACCAGCAAAGCCCGGATCGCGTTCAGAATGATCTCGGCCGCCAGCGCGGCATCTGCCGGATCGGCGTCCTCGGCCGGATGGTGGCTGATCCCATCGTGGCAGGGCACGAACACCATCGCGCTCGGCACCCGCTCGGCGACGCACATCGTGTCGTGCGCGGCGCCCGAGTGCATGCGCATGAACGGCTCGCCCGTCGCGGTCGCTGCTTCTTCGAGTGCCGAGACGACCCGTTCGTCGAGGGGTGTCGGTGCGAGTGTCTGGCGACGGTTCACCTGCGCGCTCATCCCGCGGCGTTCTGCCACCTCGATCGCGAAGGCGGCGATCCGGTCGGCGACCCCATGGTAGGCCTCGGCGACCGGCCCCCGGATGTCGAGTGAGAACCGCACCGAACTCGCTACCGCGTTGATCAGGCCCGGGTCGACCCCGATCTCCCCGATCGTCCCGACCGTGCCCTGCCCTGCGGCGATCGCGAGCCGTTCCAACTCGAGCGCCGTCTCGGCGAGCACGAGCGTCGGGTCGAGTCGGAAGTCCATCGGCGTTGCGCCCGCGTGGTCGCCGCGGCCGTGCACGGTCACGTCGGCGTGCACGTAACCGGCGATCGCGGTCACGATCCCTGCCCTGTTCCCCGTGTCCTCCAGCACGCGCGCCTGCTCGATGTGCATCTCGATCCAGCCTGTGAGGTCGTCGAGCACGTGGCTCGACTCGCGCCAGCGGGCTGGCTCGTAGCCGGCCTCCTCCGCGTGCTCCCAGAAGCTGCGGCTGTCGTCGACCGCGCGGAAGTGCTCGCGAAGGTCGTCCTCGGTCACCCGCTGGGCCATGATCCGGCTGCCGAGCAGCATCTGCCCGAAGCCGGAGCCCTCTTCCTCGAGGAAGGAGATCAGCTGCAGCGGCAGGCCGAAGCCGAGCTCCTCGTTCAGCCGGCACACCTCGAGCGCGGTGACGACCCCCATCGTGCCGTCGTACTTGCCGCCGTTGCGGTTCGAGTCGCAGTGCGAGCCGATCCCGAACACCTTCTCGCCTTGCGGCCGGTTGCGTGCCACGAGCGTGCCGACCGCGTCCTCGCCGACGTCGTACCCGATCGCCTCGAGCTCACGCGTGAAGTAGTCGAGCGTGTTGCGGTATGCCGGCGTGTAGGCATAGCGGCGAATCGCCTCGTCCGAGATCGTGAACTCGGGGCCTGCCAGCGTCTCGATGTCGCGCTCGATCCGCGCAGCGCTTCGCAACCGGTCGATGGTCGCGGCCCTGATGCCCACCGCGACAGTCTACGCCGTAGGATGAGCCGATGAGCGACGACAGCTGGCGGAATCGCAAGACGCTGATCCTCGGCCGTACCGACATGATCGGACTCCTGACCCCGGCCGAGTACAACGACCGTGTCGAGCACGCATTTCGCATGCACGGCCTCGGCCGCGTCTACATGGAGCCGAAGGGCCACATCGTGCTCGACCGCTATCCCGGCGAATGGGAGGTGATGCCCTCCTACATCGAGGAGCCGGAGGCGGCAGCCTGCAAGTGGGTCTCGATCCGCGAGAACAACGCGCAGTACGGCCTTCCCGCCGTCTTCTCGATCCTGATCTACACGCATCCCGAGACCGGCTTCCCGCTCGCGATCTGCGACGGCTCGCACCACACGCTGATGCGCACGGGGGCGTCGGCGGCAGTCTCGGCGAAATGGCTCGCGCGCAAGGACTCGACGGTGCTCGCGATCGTGGGTACGGGCAGCGTCGCCAAGGGGACGCTCGCCACCTGCGACGCCGTCTTCCCGTTCCGCGAGGTGCGCGTCTGGAGTAGGACACAGGAGTCGCTCGACCGCTTCGTGGCGGAGGAGCAGCCCCTTTACCCTCATCTCGAGCTCAAGCCCTCCACGGAGCTCGAGCAGGTCGTGCGCGGAGCCGACGTCGTTGTGACCGGAACGCACGCGCGCGGCTGGATCGTCGACAACGACTGGATCGAGCCGGGTACGCACCTCGCGGCGCTCGGCGCCGACCTCGGGGGCGAGCAGGAGCTCGACCCGCGGATCCTGCAGCGGGCGCGGGTCTTCGTCGACGACATCCGGCAGTGCATCCCCGACGGTGAGATCAACGTGCCGCTGCGCGACGGGCTGATCACCGAGGATCACATCGCCGGTGAGATCGGGAAGGTGATCTGCGGCGAGCTGGAAGGCCGGCGTAACGACGACGAGATCACCGTGTTCGACTCCACGGGTATCGCGCTGCAGGACTCGGCAACCGTGCCCCTGGAGTACGAACGCGCGGTCGCCGCGGGCGTCGGCGTCGAGAAGAAGATGATCTCCACGTGAGCCGGCGCGGCTAGGACGAGCGCGGCACGAGCGGGTGCCCGGCCAGCAGGCGTTCGATCCCGCCCATGCCCCAGTGGCTCCGACCGTCGGCCGCCGTCAGCGAGGGGACGCCGCGCACTCCCGCCGCCTCCGCCTCGACCCGGATCTCGGCGATGCGGGTGTGCAGCGAGGGTGCGTACGCGGCTGCGACGGCGCCGTCCGGGTCGAGCCCGGCCCGTGCTGCCGCATGCGCGATCTGCGGCTCGGCCGACACGTCCTCGCCCTCGCAGAAGAACGCCTCGTACAGCGCGTGCTTGAATGCGCGCAGGTGGCCGAGGCCGTCGGCCCACAGGCAGGCGGCGAGCGGTAGCGTCGAGCGCGGCTGGTAGCGCGGCAGGTGGATCTCGATGCCGCGGGCGAGTGCGTGGCGGTAGACGTTGTCCGTCCAGTCGGTGCGGAGGTGGTCGCCGCGGGGCTCGAGCAGGGGCCGCGGAGCCGGGCGGAGCTGGAACGGCAGCCACTCGACCTCGACGCGGCCGGCGTCCTCGGCCGCCTCGGCGGCGTGCGCTTCGAGGTACGAGTACGGGCAGACGACGTCGTAGTAGAGGCGGATTCGTTCCATGTCGCAGCGAAGTATGCTTGTCCGGTGGCACCCGACGTGAGCCAGATCCGGCTCGACCCCGATCCCTACGGCCCCTTCCGGCTCTCGCAGGGCTTCCGCGTCGGGGATCTCGTGATCGTCTCCGGCCAGGCGGCGATCGACGAGCAGGGTGGCCTGGTCGGCGTCGGGGACTTCGACGCGCAGGCCGATCAGGTCTTCCGCAACCTCCAGCGCGTGCTCGAGGCGGGCGGCTCGAGCCTCGACCGCGTCGTCAAAGTGACGATCTTCCTCACGGACATGGCGAACTTCCCGAAGATCGTCGAGTTGCGTGGCCGCTGGTTCACGGAGCCGTACCCGGCGGACACGATTGTCGAGGTTTCTTCGCTCGCGTTTCCCGAGCTCGAGATCGAGATCGAGGCGATCGCCGTCGCCGGCTGATCAGCCGCGTCAATTGGTTCGCGGCACGGCTGGCAGGAGAGCTTCACAACCCGCCGCCGCTGAGCCGCCTGCCGAACTGACGCTGCCGATTCATTCATCGAGGCCCTCGGAAACGAACGGGAGAAAGGAGTTCCCGCGAGGCTCAAACGAGCTGTCGGCGATTCTCGTCATGACTCCAGGGTACGGGACGGCTCGTTGCGCCAGTGTTCACGAATGTTGTCCGAGGGCGGTTCTGTCCTCGTTCCCCAAGACCCTGTGGAGAAACTGGTGCAGTACCGGCACGAAGGGTGTCTCCCTCCGGGAGACACCCCACACCGGAGCGCCGCGGGTGCCTGCTGATCAGGCGGCTGAGGATCGCCTCCGAGCCGTCAATCGTGCGGTGCGACAGAGTGCTCTCACCTCTACCAGGGCAACGCGGGCTCCCCGGCCGTCCAACCGCCGTCGACCGGGAGGACGACGCCGGTGATCGCGCTTGCGAGCGGGCTTGCGAGGAAGACGATGGCGGCGGCGATCTCGTCCGCCTCGAGGATGCGTCCGAGCGGAATCCTTGCCGTGGCGGCGCGGGTGAAGGTCTCGTTTTCGAAGAACGTCGCCGTCATCGGCGTCAGCGTGAATCCCGGCGCAACCGCGTTCGCGCGAACGCCGTACTCCGCCCAGTCGATTGCGAGCGAGCGGGTCAGCGCCGCGACTGCGCCCTTGGCTGCGGTGTAGGCGAGACCTCCGATTCGAAGATGTCGAGGGGGCAGAGCGCCGACACGAGCGGATAGGGGATGTCGACGACCTGCGACAGGTGCAGGTCGACGCAGGCCGAGCAGAGGCAGTACGCTGCCGGCCGCGAGAGGCCGTGCTCGAGCTCGAGCCAGTCGATCATCGCGAGGAGCGCCGCGCGCGCTGCGGCGGTCAGGTCCATGCCGTGCTCCTCAGGGATCCCCGTCGTCGCGAAACATGCGCGACCCGGCTGCGCGGGCGTGAGGTACGCAGGAAAACGCGGTACC
>JANOUB010000071.1:0-4173 GCA_031416615.1 Thermoleophilia bacterium | reverse complement strand
GCGCTACTGGGCGAACGCCGCCAGCCGCGGCGCGACGCCGCTCGAGCTCGCCGCCGACGGACTCCGCTGGCTCGAGCTCGTGACGACGAGGCGCACGCCCGACTGGAGCACGCCGAACCGGCTCGTCGAGTCCTCCGGACTCATGGCGCTCCGCGACTTCGGCGTTGCGGGCGCGGACGCAGTCGTGCCGACGCTGATCCTGCCTCCGCAGGCAGGACACCACTCGTGCATCGTCGACTACAGCGCGAGCCAGAGCCAGGTGCGGACGGCGCTCGAGGCCGGGCTCACGCGCACATTCGTGCTCGAGTGGCTCGGGGCGACGCAGGAGACGAAGGACGCCTCGATCGTCGACTACCTCGAGTCTGTCCGCGGCGCGATAGCCCGGATCGGCGAGCCGGTCAACCTGATTGGCGACTGCCAGGGCGGCTGGCTCGCCACCATCTACGCGGCCCTACACCCGGAGGACGTCGCGACGTTGACGATCGGGGGCGCGCCCATCGACTTCCACGCCGGCGACTCGGCGATCGCCGACTTCGTGCGGTGCGCAGGCGGGATGACCCCGTACCGGCTCGCCGTCGAGCTCGGCGGCGGCGTCCTCGGCGGGAATCTCATGCTTGGAGGCTTCATCGGCCTCCAGCCCGAGACGGAGGTCTCGAACCAACTCGAGCTGGCGCTCCACCTCGACGATGACGCGTACGTCGAGCGCTATCGGGAGTTCCAGGACTGGTACGCGTACACCCAGCCGATCCCCGGCGCCATGTACCTGTGGGCGGTCGAGCACCTTTTCATGGGGAACGAGCTCGTGCGCGGCACGCTCGAGATCGACGGTCGGCCGGTGCGGCTCGGGGCGATCCAGTGCCCGGTCAATCTCCTCGGCGGCGCCGAGGACCACATCACGCCGCCCGACCAGGTGTTCGCGCTCGCGGAGCACGTCGGCTCGGCGTCGACCGAGATCACGAAGGTTCTCACGAGCGGTGGGCATCTCGGCCTCTTCATGGGTCGAGGCGCACTACGGACGGCGTGGCAGCCGCTGTTCGAGGGGCTCGCCGCGAGGAGCGGCCGCAGCCGAGGCCGGCGACGCGCCGCCTGAGCAGCGCTCTTGCATTTCGACGGGTCTCGTCGCAGAATGACGCAATCATGGCAGAGACGCTGTCTGGTCATGTCGCCCTCGTCACCGGCGGGGTCCGCGGCATCGGACTCGCGATCAGCGAGCGGCTCGCGGCGGCCGGCGCGACGGTAGCCGCAGGCTACTCGCGACCGTCGGAGGCATCGGAGCAGTTCCTCGCAGGTAACGCCGCCTCGGGGGCCACCATCCACCAGGGGAACATCGGGCGCAACGAGGACTGCGAGCGGGTCGTCGCGGAGGTGCTCGACCAGCACGGGCGCCTGGACGTGCTCGTCAACAACGCCGGCATCACCATGGATCGCACCGTGCGGAAGATGACCCCCGAGGAGTGGGACCACGTGCTGCAGGTCAACCTCCACGGCACGTTCTACATGTGCCGCGCCGTCCTCCCGCAGATGACCGAGCGCGGCTACGGGCGGATCGTCAACATCAGCTCGGTCGTGGGGCAGATCGGCAACGTCGGACAGGCGAACTACGCAGCGTCGAAGGCGGGCCTGTTCGGGCTCACGATGAGCCTTGCGCGCGAGTGCGCGAACAAGGGCATCACGGTGAACACCGTCGCCCCCGGGTTCATCCGCACGGAGATGGTGGAAGCCGTGCCGGAGGAAGCTCTGGCAAAGATCGTCGGACGGATCCCCTGCGGGCGCCTCGGCGAGGCCGACGAGGTGGCACGGGTGGTCGAGTTCCTTGTCGACCCTGCCTCGAGCTACATCACCGGCGACGCCTACTCCATCAACGGCGGCCTCTCGATGTGACGCTATTGTGCGTCGCCTGAGCATGGACTCCGCGGAACCCGATAGGAACGGCACTCCCGAGCCCGACTCGGGCCTCGGCGCGACCGCCGACCCGATGGCATTCGGCGCAGCGCTCGCCGGTCTCGGCAAGCGGCTCGCGAGCGAGCCCGCGCTCGTTGCGGGCACGGCGCTGCAGTTTGCGACGGGGCTGGCGGAGCTCAGCGCGGTCGTCACCGCGCGTGCGCTCGGCGCCACCACGTCCGGGCCGGTTCCGACCGACGAGCCGGACGCACGATTCTCGGACCCCGCCTGGGAGTCGAACCCCGGCTTCTACGGGCTGCGCCAGTGCTACCTGCTGTGGGCGCGGGCGATGAAGGAGCTCGCAGAGGCAGGTCGCGACGAGGAGCTCGGCGGGAAGGCCGAGTTCGCGGTCGACCAGCTCGTCGATGCCTTCGCTCCCACCAACTTCCTCCTCGGCAACCCGGCCGCTCTGAAGCGCGCGTTCGAGACGGGCGGCACGAGCGTGACCCGCGGATTCACGCGCTTCGCCGACGACGTCGTCTCGAACGGCGGCTGGCCCCGGCAGGTGGACACGAGCGCACTCGAGCTCGGTAAGGATCTTGCAGCGACCCCCGGGCAGGTCGTGTTCCGCAACCGCCTGATGGAGCTGATCCAGTTCGCGCCCAGGACCGAGACCGTCTTCGAGACGCCGATCATCCTCAGCCCGCCGTGGATCAACAAGTACTACGTGATGGATCTCGCGCCCGGGAAGAGCTTCGCGGAATGGGCGCTCGACCAGGGTCACACCGTGTTCTGCATCAGCTACCGGAACCCCGACGAGTCGTTCCGGGAGATCGGTTTCGAGGACTACCTGCGCGAAGGGCCGCTCGAGGCGCTCGACGTCGTCCAGGAGATCACCGGAGCGAAGCAGGTCAACATCGTCGGTCTCTGCCTCGGCGCGACGCTCACCGCGGTGCTGCTCGGTCACCTCGCCGCCACGAAGGCCGGCCGGGCGCGTGTCCGCTCGGCGACGCTGCTGAACGCGCTCGTCGACTTCTCGGAGCCGGGCCCGCTCGGGCACTTCGTCGACCTGGCGACGGTGGAGCGGCTCGAACAGAAGATGGCGAAGCGAGGCTACCTCGGCGCCGACGAGATGGCGGGCACCTTCAACCTCCTGCGCGCGAACGACCTCGTCTGGCGCTACGTGAGCTCGAGCTGGCTGATGGGCGAGGATCCGCCCGCCTTCGACATCCTCCAGTGGAACGCCGACGCGACCCGGATGCCGGCCCGGATGCACTCCGAGTACCTGCGCGCGATGTACCTCGAGAACCGCCTCGCCAAGGGCACGTTCGAGATCGGCGGCCGGACAGTGTCGCTCGGCCGCAGCCCCAGCGACCTCTACGTGCTCTCGGCCCGTGAGGATCACATCACGCCGTGGCGCGGCTGCTACAGGACGACGCAGCTTGCGGGCGGTCCGGTGCGCTTCGTGCTCACCTCCTCGGGCCACATCGCGGGGATCGTCAATCCGCCCGGCCCGAAGCGGAAGCACTGGGTCAACGACGAGCTCCCGGCCGACCCCGACGCATGGCTCGACGACGCGGCGGAGGTGCAGGGCTCCTGGTGGGAGGACTGGGCGGCCTGGGCGGCGGAGCGCGGTGGCGAGCGCGTCGGGCCGCCGCCGCTCGGGAGCGAGGCCCACCCACCGCTCGAAAGCGCGCCCGGCTCGTACGTCCGCGAGGCCTGAACCTTTGCTTGACATAGTACGCAGGTGTGCGTACTATGGAAGGCAAGAACTCGTCAAGACTACGAAAGGGAAAACAGATGAGCACGTACCTCGAGCTTTCCAAGACAGCGCAGGAGCAGGTCCTCGCGACGATCAAGCAGGGTCAGGAGCTCGCGCTCGCCGGTGTCGAGCTATGGACGTCGAGCGTCGCCAAGGGCCAGCAGGTCCCCCTCGCGTTCGAAACGCCGGCCCCGAAGGACGTCGTCGCCAACTCGTTCGGCTTCGCCGAGAAGCTTCTCACCTCGCAGAAGGCGTTCGCCGAGAAGATCGTCGCCGCGTCGGCGCCGGTGGTCGCGGCCGCCGCCCCGACGGCGAAGTAACTCCATTCGCTCCGCGGGGAGGGCTCCGCCCTCCCCGCGACTCTCTCTACGCTTCTGCCATGGCTGCGCCCGACGACTCGTGGAAGACCCAGCTCGAGGCGCTCGGCTCCTTCATCAAGGGGCAGCGGCACCTCGCGAACCTGTCTCTGCGCGAGATGTCCCGCTTGACGGACGTCTCGAACGCCTATCTGAGCCAGATCGAGCGCGGAC